>DAITAE010000091.1:0-11219 GCA_036824445.1 Streptosporangiaceae bacterium
CAGCCGCCGAGGCCGAGGGCACCGGCGGCGGTCCGGCCACCCGGGTGGGCCTCACCTGGTCCGGACTGGACGTCGGGTCCCCGTTCGACCACCGGCGCGCCGGGATCCTGTATGTCGCCCGCCACCTGCCGCCGCCGGGCCGCGATGGCCTGCCCGAGTCATACCTGGCTGAGCTGCGTGAACTCATCGAGGCGGCCGGCGGCCGCACATTGGGGCTGTTCTCGTCCATGCGGGCGGCCCGGCAGGCGGCGGAGGAGCTGCGCGGGCAGATCAGCCAGCCCCTGCTGTGCCAGGGAGACGACGCCACCGGCGAACTGCTCCGGCAGTTCATCTTGGACGAGGCGAGCTGCCTGTTCGGCACCCTGTCGCTCTGGCAGGGCGTGGACGTGCCGGGCCGGTCGCTGCAGCTGGTGGTGATCGACCGCATCCCGTTCCCGCGGCCGGATGACCCGCTCGCCTCCGCCCGGCAGCGGGCGGTGGCCGCGCGGGGCGGGAACGGCTTCATGGCGGTCGCCGCGGCACAGGCGGCGCTGCTGCTCGCCCAGGGCGCGGGCAGGTTGCTGCGCACGATGGACGACAAGGGCATGGTGGCGGTTCTTGACCCCCGCCTGGTCACCGCCCGGTACGGCGGGTTCCTGCGGGCGTCGCTGCCGCCGTTCTGGACGACCACGGACCCGGGGATCGCCCGCGCGGCCCTGCGCCGCCTGGCCGCCCAGCCTGCGTAGTTCCATGATCACCGGCGATTCTCCGCGTATAGCGCCGGAGATCGTCCGTGATCATGGTTAGAGCACGTCGTGGCCGGGGTGCGGCTCGTCGGGTACCGTGCGCGGCTGGGCCGGGATGCTCCCGAGGCGGCCGGCCTGGTAGTCCTCGAACGCCGTGATGAGCTCGTCCCTGGTGTTCATCACGAAGGGCCCGTAGGCGGCGATGGGCTCCCGGATCGGCTGCCCGCCGAGCAAGAGCACATCGAGCTGCTCGCCCGGGCCGTCCTGGCGCTGGCCGGCCGCCAAGGTGATCACATCGCCCGGGCCGAACACGGCCAGCTGCCCAGTGCGCACCGGGCGGCGCTCCGCGCCCACGGTGCCCGAGCCCGCCAGCACGTACGCGAGCGCGTTGAAGTCGGGCCGCCAGGGCAGCCGGACCTGCGCGCCGGGGGCGACGGTGGCGTGGAGCAGGGTGATCGGGGTGTGCGTGATGCCGGGGCCGTGGTAGCCCGCCAGGTCCCCGGCGATGAGCCGCAGCAGCGCGCCGCCATCCGCCGAGGACAGCAGCGCGACCTGGCCGGCCCGGATGTCCTGGTAGCGGGGGTTGGTCATCTTCAGTGTTCGCGGCAGGTTGACCCAAAGCTGGAAGCCATGGAACAGCCCGCCGCTGACGACCAGTTCCTCCGGGGGCTCTTCGATATGCAGGATGCCGCCGCCAGCGGTCATCCACTGCGTGTCGCCGTTGGTGATCCGGCCCCCGCCGCCATTGGAGTCCTGGTGGCGGAAGATCCCGTCGATGATGTAGGTGACGGTCTCGAAGCCGCGGTGCGGATGCCAGGCGGTGCCCTTGGGCTCGCCGGGCGCGTAATCGACCTCGCCCATCTGGTCCATGTGGATGAACGGGTCAAGCCGGGCCAGGTCCACGCCGGCGAAGGCCCGGCGGACCGGAAAGCCCTCACCCTCGAACCCGGACGGTGCGGTCGTGACCGACGCAACCGGGCGGTCGGCCGCGACGGTGGGATCGGGCTCGGTGACGCGGGGCAGGACCAGGATGTCGTCGACGCTGACCGCGGGCATGACCACTCCTCAAAGCTGTGCTCTGGCCGGTCAGGTGTCCGCCGAGGTGGCGGGGCCCACCCGTCCCGGTGTCTCCCCGGCGCTAACGATAGTTGACCGTGCAACATTCCCGGGATGTGCCCGGCAGCGGTCCTACGGCAGCCTCCAGTCGATGGGCGCACCGCCCTGGCCCTGCAGGCGCTCGTTTGCCCGGCTGAACGGACGTGAGCCGAAGAACCCGCGGTCGGCGGCGTACGGACTCGGGTGGGCGGACTCGATCAGCGGCACGTCCCCGAGCAGCGGTGCGAGCTTGCCCGCGTCCCGGCCCCACAGGATCGCGACCAGCGGCGCGTCCCGGGCGGCGAGCGCCCGGATCGCCTGGTCGGTCACCTCCTCCCAGCCCTTTCCCCGATGGGAGCCGGGCTTGCCCGGCTGGACGGTGAGAACGCGGTTGAGCAACAGCACCCCACGCTCGGCCCAGGGGGACAGATCGCCGGTCGCCGGCTCCGGATAGCCCAGGTCGGCCGTGTACTCCCGGAAGATGTTGACCAGACTCGGCGGCAGCGAGCGCAACCCGGCCGGCACCGAGAAGCTCAGCCCCACCGCGCAACCCGGCGCGGGATACGGATCCTGGCCCATGATCAGCGCGCGCACGTCGGCGAACGGCTGCTTGAAGGCCCGCAGCACGTTCTCGCCGGCAGGCAGGTACCGGCGCCCGGCCGCGATCTCCGCCCGCAGGAAGTCTCCCATCGCCGCGATCCGTTCGGCGACCGGTGCCAGCGCGGATGCCCATCCCGCCTCGACGATCTGATCCAGGTCCCGTTCCGCCACGGGGAGTAACTCTAGCGTTGCGCCGTCCGGGCCACCCGGCGCGGCGGGAAGTATGCGCGCGGAGCCGGGCCCGGTATTCCTCGCCGCGGCGTGGTCAGCGAACTCCGGGCCGCCATCAAACGTGTCACGGCTATGGGGCGATAGCGTGCAGCAAGCGGCGTGGCCGCGGGGGAGGGTGACGTGGCAGCTCATGAAGGACCCGGCGGGCCAAGGGGCGTGGGCGCCGCCGGAGTGGGCGGGTCGGCTGCCCGGCTGGGCCTGGCTCTCGTGCTCGCCGCCGCGGTCACCGCGGTGCTGGTGATCGTCGGCAGGGTGCACCAGCCGGACTATTCCGCCAGCATCTTCGGCCAGGTCGCACTCGGCGCGCTGAGGCTCAAGTCGTGGATCGCGACCGTCACACTCGGCCTGGCTGGGCTGCAGGTGCTGCTCGCCCTGTGGCTCTATCGCAAGCTGCCCTTCGCGCCTGCCCCGGCCCGGTGGGTGGGGGTGGCCCACCGGCTGACCGGGGTGGTTCTTCTCGCCGTCACCATCCCGGTGGCCGTGCACTGCCTGACCGCCTACGGAGTCCAGCTGACCCCCCTGAGGGTGGCGGTTCACTCGCTGGCGGGCTGCTTCTTGTACGGGGCGTTCGCGGCCAAGGTCCTGCTCGTGCAGAGCAAGCGGCTGCCCGGATGGGTTCTGCCGGTGGTGGGCGGGACGCTGGTCGTGATCGTGGTCGTCCTCTGGTACACCGCCGCCCTCTACTACTTCAACGGATTCCAGCTGCCTCACCTGTGAGAACCAGCAGCTGACAGCGATCCCACGGGAGTTACCAGGAGCCGGCCCCAGGCGTCAAACGCCGCCTCCACAGTGGTGCGATGTGCCGTAGAGTTCGGTCACAATGGAATGGTCCCCGTCCAGTCTGCGGTAGTGACCTGTTGGGTCCGGTGGTGTGGAGGGAGCGGGGTCGTGGTGCGTAGGTCATGCCATCGGTGCAGACGGGAACGGCTGTGACCGCGGTCGGCGATCCGCCGCGGCCTTCCCCGGGCACCCAGCCTCCCGCGGGCGCCCGGCCTGGCCCCGGCGCCCGGCCCGCCATGGGGCAGTTTCTGCGGGCAAGGACGACGCCGGCGAAGCTGCGGCTGCTGCTCGCCGGGCTGGTGGTGCTGTGCCTGGTCTGGGGCGGGCTGGCGGCCTGGGTGGTGAGCCAGCGCGCCTCGGGGGCCAACGACGTCGTCGGCACCAGCGAACCGCTGAGCCTGGACGGCCAGCAGATCTACCGGGCCCTGTCGGACGCGGACGCCACGGCGGCCAGCGCCTTCCTGGCCGGCGGCCTGGAGCCGATCGCCGCCCGCCGCCGTTACCAGGCCGACATCGCCCAGGCGGCCTCCCATCTGGAAAGCGCCACCGCGGCGGCAGGTCACTCACCCGCGGCCCGGGACCTGGCGACGCTCTCGGCGGGCCTGCCCGTCTACACAGGCGAGGTGGAGACCGCGCGCGCCAACAACCGGCTCGGCCTGCCCCTTGGGGCGGCCTACCTGCGGGAGGCGTCCAGCCTGATGCGCAGCACGCTGCTGCCGGCCGCACGTGACGTGTCCGCCCAGGCGAACGCGCGGCTCACCGCGGCCAGCGGGCAGGCGACCGGGCTGCCGCTGGCCCTTGTCCTTCTGGCCGCCGCCGCCATCCTCGGCTACGTGCTGTACCGGGCACAGCGGTGGCTGCTGCACCGCACGCACCGCAGACTCAACCCCGGCCTGGTCGTGGCGTCCGTGGCCGGGGTGGTGTCGCTGGTCTGGCTGGCCGTCGCGTTCGCGGTGGCCCGCGCCGACCTGCTGGAAGCGCGCAACCACGGGTCCGCCCCCGTGGCGGCCCTCGCCCAGGCCGACATCGCGGCGCTGCAGGCCCGCGCCGACGAGAGCCTGACTCTGATCGACGCCGGTGGCGACGACAGCTTCCAGGCCGACTTCGCCGCCACGGCACGCCGGCTGGGCCCCGGGCCCGGCACCTTAATAACGGACGCGGTCACCGCCGCCCGCGGAAGCCCGGGGGCCGGCCAGGCGGCAGCCGCCGCCACCGCCGCGACCGCCTGGTACGCCGCGCACCGGACGGTGCGGTCTCTGGACGACAACGGCAAGCACACCAAGGCAGTGAAGCTGGTGACCACACCCGGCCCGGGTCATTCCGGCACCCAGTTCACGCGCCTTGACGGCGCGCTCACCGCTGCGATCGCCGCGAATCAGGCCGTCTTCCGCTCGAACGCCGTGACGGGCCGGGACGCGTTCACCGGCCTGGAGGTAGGCGTCATCGTGTTGTCGCTGGTGATGGCCGCCGGGTGTGCCCGCGGGCTCAGCACGCGGCTGGCGGAGTACCGGTGAGGGGGCGCGCGCCGCTGCCGGCGCTGCTGATCGCGGCGGCGGCCGCGACCGTCTGGGCGGTGCCCGGCTCAGCGGCGGTTGCCCCCGCGCAGCGCCCGCTCGCGCATGCGGCGGCGCCGGCGGCCACGTCCTGCGACCCCACGGCCAGCCTGCGGCCGTCCGGCCCGCCGCGGGTCATCCCGGGCTCCTTCATGGCCAGGATCCGCGCTCGCGGCTACCTCATCGCGGGCGTCGACCAGAGCACCTACCACTTCGGCTACCTCAATCCCCGCAACGGCAAGATCGAGGGCTTCGACATCGACATGGTGCGTGCGGTCGCGGCAGCGATCTTCGGCAACCCCGACAAGGTCCAGTTCAAGGCCATCTCGGATGCTCAGCGGATCCCGGACGTCCGGTCCGGCGCGGTCGACATCGTGGCGCATACGATGACGATCAACTGCGAGCGGCTGCAGCAGGTCGACTTCTCCACCGTCTACTTCGACACGGGCCAGCGCGTCCTGGTGGAGTCCAACTCCCCGGCCCGGAGCCTCGCCGACCTCGGCGGGAAGCGGGTCTGCGCCACCAAGGGGTCCACCTCCATCGCCAACATCAGGGCCGCTCCCTCGCACCCCGTCCCGGTCCCCGTGCCGTTCTGGACCGACTGCCTGGTGCTGCTTCAGCAGGGCGACGTGGCCGCGATCTCCACCGACGACTCGATCCTGGATGGCCTGGCCGCCCAGGATCCCTGGACGAAGATCGTCGGCCCCCGCTTCACCACTGAGCCGTACGGCCTGGCCATCTCCAAACAGCACCCCGACTTCGTCCGGTTCGTCAACGCGGTGCTGCAGCGGCTGCGGGCCAACGGCCAGTGGGCCGCCAGTTATGCCCACTGGGTCGGCACCCCGGTCCCGGCACCCCCGCCAGCCCGGTACCAGGGGTGAACCCCATGACGGCCGAGATGACCCGCGAGCAGGCCGCCGCTGCCGTGGCGGCCGCGACCGCCGAGCGCGACAGCATCCAAACGAACCTGCTGGAGCTGGACGGCAGCTTCGGCAAGCGAATGCTCGCCGGGGCGTCCCTGACCGGTGAGTCCAAGCGGCGCTGGGAGGCGGCCGCCGCCGACCTGGCCACCCTGTGGGAGATCTTCACCGTGTATGCGGCGGTCGTGGACACGGCCGCCGAGCTGGCGGCGGCGCGCCGACCATCCGACCAGGAACTCGAACAGATCACCACCATGCTGAACGGACCGTCGGTGGAACTCACCCGCCCGGTGCCGCTCGCGCGGCGAGAGCTCACCGAAACCGGCCGCTCCCGGATCACCCTGGCCGCGGCGGTGCAGGACATGGAGCGCGCCTTCGCCAGCGTGGCCGGCGTGGTGGCCGCGGCCGAGACCGTGTGGAACGAGACGGCGGACCGGCTCAGCGAGATCGGCACCGAGCTGGACGCGGCGAAGGAGCAGGCGGCCGACCTCGGCGAGGCCGAGGTAACCGGCGCGCTCGCGGCGGCCGGGGATGAACTGGCCGACCTGCGCGCCCTGCTCAACTCGGATCCGCTGGCCCTCTGGCGGGGCGGCGGGGTCGATACCACCCGGCTGGACCGGCTGCGCCGGCGGGCCGCGGCGGCGGTGGCGCGGGCCGGCGGCCTCGCCCGGCTGCGGCAGGACGCGCAGCGGCGGGTCACCGCGGCCGCGGCGGCCGTCGCGGCCGCGGATACCGCCTTCCAGGACGCGGCTGCGGCCCGGGACCGGGCGGCCGCGAAGATCGCCGCCGCCGACCTGCCGCCACCGCCGGCCTCACCAGCGGCGGGGGCCGCGGCCCTGGACGTGCGGCTGGCCGCGCTGGACAAGCTCAGGGCCGCGGGACGGTGGGGGCGGCTGGCCGCAGAGCTGGACACCATCGAGGCGGATGCGGGCGCGGCGGCGCAGCGGTACCGTGACGCCGAACGGGCGGCGACGGCGCTCCTGGGCAGGCGCGATGAGCTGCGCGGCCTGCTGGACGCCTACCAGGCGAAGGCGGCACGGCTGGGAGCCGCCGAGGACACCGAGCTCGCGGCGCGCTATCGGCAGGCCCGTGACCTGCTGTGGACGGCACCGTGCGACCTCGCCGCCGCGACGGCCGCGGTGACGCACTACCAGCAGGCGATCTTGGCGCTGAGCGAGCGGAGGCAGCCGCGATGACCGTGGCCGCGACCAAGTGCACGCAGCCGGGCTGCGGCGGCACCATCGACGGCGGGTACTGCTCCGTTTGCGGGATGGCGCCCGCCGCGGCCGCCGCCCCAGCGCCCGCGGCCCCCGCAGCGCCGGCCGCCTGCACGCAGCCGGGCTGCGGCGGCACCATCGACGGCGGGTACTGCTCCGTTTGCGGGATGGCGCCCGCCGCGGCACCGGCCCCGGTGCCGGTCACGGCGGCCGACCACGAACAGGGCTCGTTCCCGCCCTCGGCGGGCACCGGCGGCAGCACCGGCACCGGTGGCAGCGCCGGTGCCCGCGGCACGCATGCCAGCGTCGGCCGGTCGTCCCGGGGCAACCTCGGGGCAGGGCTGGTGGAGATCCCGCCGGTTCCCGCCCATGATCCGGCGAGCGCCATCCTCGCCGACCCGCAGGTGCCGGAGAGCAGGCGGTTCTGCCCGAGCTGCCAGCATCCCGTCGGCCGCACCAGAAACGGGCGGCCCGGCCGGACCGAAGGCTTCTGCCGCAACTGCGGCACCCCGTTCTCGTTCAGCCCGAAGCTGAAGCCGGGCGATCTGCTCGGCGGCCAGTACGAGGTACTCGGCTGCCTGGCGCACGGCGGGCTTGGCTGGATCTACCTGGCCAAGGACCGCAACGTGAGCGATAGCTGGCGGGTGCTCAAGGGCCTGCTCAACACCGGGGACGCCGACGCCATGGTGGCCGCGGTCGCGGAGCGGCGGTTCCTGGCCGCGGTCGACCATCCCAACATCGTCCGGATCTACAACTTCGTCCAGCACACCGATCCACGCAGCGGGGAGACTGCCGGCTACATCGTGATGGAGTACGTCGGCGGCCGCTCGCTCCGGCAGATCCTGCTCGACGAGCGGAAGGCCGGCCGGTCGGTGCCGGTCGAGCACGCCCTCGCCTACGCGATCGAAGTGCTGCGCGCCTTCGGCTACCTGCACAGCCGCGGGCTCGTGTACTGCGACTTCAAGCCGGACAACGTGATCCAGGCGGAGGAGATGCTCAAGCTCATCGACATGGGCGGCGTGCGGCGGATCGAGGACGAGGACAGCCCCATCTACGGAACGGTCGGCTACCAGGCGCCGGAGATCGCGCGTAACGGGCCCTCCCCGGCCTCCGACCTGTACACGGTCGGGCGCGCGCTGGCCGTGCTCACCTTCAACTTCACCGGGTACACCAGCACCTACGAGCACACGCTTCCGGACCCGGCCACGGTGCCGCTGCTCGAGCAGCAGGAGTCGTTCTACCGGCTGCTGCGCCGGGCCACCAACCCCGACCCCGGCCACCGCTTCGCGTCAGCGGGCGACATGGCCGAACAGCTCACCGGCGTCCTCCGCGAGGTACTTGCGACCGGTGACGGCAACGCCCGGCCGGCGTTCTCCTCGCTGTTCAGCCCCGAGCTGCAGGCGACCGGCGCCGAGGCCGGCGAGATGAACGGCAGCGGCTGGGCCACGTCTCCCGGCGCGCTGCCGCAGGCCGCGCAGATCGCGGCGGGGCTGCCGGTGCCCCAGGTGGACCTCACCGACCCCGCAGCCGGCTACCTGGCCACGCTGGGCACGCTGGATCCGGCGCAGCTGACGGCGGCGCTGTCCGCCGCCGCCCGCGGCGAGCCGGGGACGCCGCCGACGGTGGCGGAGTCGGCGGAAACCCGGCTGGCCCTGGCCCGCGCCCTCATCGTCACTGGCGAGCTCGCCGCCGCCGCGAACACACTCGCCGAGCTGGACGCCGCCGGCGACTGGCGGACCACCTGGTACCAGGGGCTGCGTGAGCTGGCGGCCGGCCAGCCCGGGAACGCCCGGGCCGCGTTCGACGCGGTCTACGACGCGCTCCCCGGGGAGCTCGCGCCCCAGCTGGCGCTCGGGTTCGCCGCCGAGGCCGCGGGAGACCAGACGGGCGCGGCCCGCTACTTCGGGCGGGTGTGGACCGTCGACCGGTCCTACGTCAGCGCAGCGTTCGGCCTGGCCAGGGCGCGGCTGGCGGCGGATGACCGGACCGGGGCGGTCGCGGCGCTTGCCGCGGTACCGCAGACATCCAGTCATCATGTGGCGGCGCAGGTCGCGGCGGTGCGGATTCATCTCACCCGTACTGGCGAGTCCGGGGCCGGTGCCGGCGACCTGCGGGAAGCGGCGGTACGGCTGGACCGCCTGACGCTGGACGCCGCCCGGCGTCAGCAGCTCACGGCCGAGATCCTGGGAGCCGCGCTCGATGCCGTGACGGCCGGGCAGCCCGTGGGCGGGGAGCCGCTGCTCGACTGTCAGCCCGCCGAGCACCCGCTGCGCTCCGGGCTGGAGCGGAGCTACCGGGCGCTGGCCAGGCTGGCGCCGGACCAGGAGCGGCGCATCGAACTGGTCGACCTGGCCAACGAGGTCCGGCCGAGGACCTGGCTGTGATGGCGGGAACCGCCGCCTCCGCCTGCCACGGCTGCGGCGAGCCGGTCGGGGCGAGCGACAGCTTCTGCGAGTCGTGCGGAGCGGAACTGGCGCCGCCGGCGGTCAGCGACGGCGGGAGCGGCGGACCCCAGACGTGCGAGTCCTGCTCGGGGCGTATCAGCGCGGACGGCTACTGCGAGTCCTGCGGGCGCAGGGGGAGGTCGGGCCGTGATCACGAGGAAGTCGACCTCGGGATGGCGGCCGGCGTGACCGATCGCGGCCTGCGGCATTCCCGCAACGAGGACGCCATGGCGCTCGCCACCGCGGACACCGCGGCCGGCCCGGCCGTGGTGGCCGTGGTCTGCGATGGGGTCTCCACCTCCGCCCGTCCCGACGAGGCTTCCCTCGCTGCGGCACGGGCGGCGGCGCGCGTCCTGCTCGCGGCGGTGCGGACGGGAGATGATCTGCTAGCCGCGGCGCCCACCGCGGTCCGCGCGGCCGCGGCTGCGGTGGCCGGGCTGGGCGGGCCATCCGGCCCGGCCAGGCAGCCGGGAGACTCACCGGCGGCGACGTTTGTCTCCGCGGTGCTGACCCCCGAGGCCGCCGTCGTGTGCTGGCTAGGTGACAGCCGCGCCTACTGGCTCGCCCCTCCCGGCTCCACCGCCCAGCAGCTCACCAGGGATGACTCCGTCGCCGAGGAGATGGTCGCCGCGGGGCTGCTCTCCGAGACCGACGCCCTCGCGTCGCCTCATGGCCATGTGGTGACCCGCTGGATCGGCGCGGACCTCAGCGACCCGGCGCCGCACGTGGTCCGGTTCGCACCGCCCGGGCCCGGAGCCCTGCTGCTGTGCTCCGACGGGCTGTGGAACTACCAGCCCGAAGCGGCCAAGCTGGCCGAGCTTGCGCTGCCTGCCGCGCTGGGCGACCCGCTGGGCGCGGCCCGCAGCCTGGTCAAGTTCGCGCTGGACGCCGGCGGAGCGGACAACGTGACTGCGGTCCTGGCCCCGCATCCCCCCGCCTGATCCGATGCCGAGGAGAACTCATCGATGAGCCAGCCCGACTTCACGGTGGACATCTACCAGAACGAATACCTGCCGGAAGGAGGCCGGGACGTCAACGCGGTCGTGACGGTGACGTCGGCGGGCGCGGCAGGTCCGGCCGCGGAGGCCGACAGCGCCGAGATCATCATCGTCGACTGCTCCGGGTCGATGGGCAATCCCCGGACCAAGATCGCCGAAGCCCGTGCTGGCACAGCAGCGGCGGTGGACGTGATCAGCGACGGCGTGGCGTTCGCCGTGGTGGCCGGCACCCACCAAGCTGTGCCCGTCTTCCCGCCCGACGGCGGCCTGGCCGTCGCGAACCCGGAGATCCGGGAGTCGGCGAAGCGGGCCGTGGCGCGCCTGCAGCCGGATGGCGGCACCGCGATCGGGCAGTGGCTGCGGCTCGCGCACCAGATGTTCGCCTCGCACCGGGCGCAGTTGCGGCACGCGATCCTACTCACCGACGGCAAGGATGAGCACGAGACCCCCGATGAGCTGGGCTCCGCGATCAGGCTGTGCGAGGGGGCTTTCAGCTGCGACTGCCGCGGGGTCGGCACCGACTGGGAGGTGGCTGAGCTTCGCCGCATCTCCACGGCGCTGCTCGGCACCGTCGACATCGTCCCCGACCCAGCTGGGCTCGCCGCCGACTTCTCGGCCATGATGGCCGCGGCGATGGGCAAGCAGGTCGCCGACGT
>DAITAE010000609.1:0-2956 GCA_036824445.1 Streptosporangiaceae bacterium
AACAACCTGTACAAGCACACCCAGCTGCAGGAGACGTTCGGCGCGAACATGCTCGCGCTGGTCGACGGCGTCCCCCGCACGCTGCGGCTCGACCAGCTGATCCGGCACTGGGTGACGCACCAGATCGAGGTCATCGTCCGGCGCACCAGGTACCTGCTCCGCAAGGCCGAGGAGCGGGCCCACATCCTGCGCGCGCTGCTCAAGGCGATCGACCGGATCGACGAGGTGATCGCGCTGATCCGGGCCAGCGAGTCGGCGGCCGTGGCACAGCAGAGCCTGATGGACATGCTGGAGATCGACGAGATCCAGGCGCGGGCCATCCTGGACATGCAGCTGCGGAAGCTGGCCGCACTGGAGCGGCAGCAGCTCATCGACGAATACGACGAGCTGATGGCGCAGATCACCGACTACCAGGGCATCCTGGCCTCGCCCGAGCGGCAGCGGCAGATCGTCGGCGCCGAGCTGGCCGAGATCGTGGAGAAGTACGGCGACGACCGGCGGACCGAGATCATCGCCTACGACGGGGACGTCTCCGCGGCCGACCTGATCGCCGAGGAGGACGTGGTCGTCACCATCACCCGCGGCGGCTACGCCAAGCGCACCAAGACCGACCTGTACCGGGCGCAGCGCCGGGGGGGCAAGGGCGTGCGCGGCGCGCAGTTGCGCACCGACGACATCGTGGCGCATTTCTTCGTCACGTCGACGCACGACTGGATCTTGTTCTTCACCAACAAGGGGCGGGTGTACCGGGCCAAGGCCTACGAGCTGCCCGACACCGCCCGCGACGCGCGCGGCCAGCACGTGGCCAACCTGCTGGCCTTCCAGCCGGACGAGCGGATCGCCGAGGTGATGGCGCTGCAGGACTACTCGGCCGCGCCGTACCTGGTGCTGGCCACCCGGTCCGGCATGGTGAAGAAGTCCCGGCTGACCGACTTCGACTCGCCCCGCACCGGCGGGATCATTGCGATCAACCTGCATGAGGACGACGAGGTCATCGGGGCCCGGCTGGTGTCGCCGGAACAGGATCTGCTGCTGGTGAGCAAGAAGGCGCAGGCGATCAGGTTCCACGCCAGCGACGCGGTACTCCGCCCGATGGGGCGTGCCACCTCCGGCGTGATCGGCATGCGGTTCGCGGACGGCGACGAACTGCTCGGCATGTATGTGGCCAGGGAGGGCGCGGACGTGCTGGTCGCCACCGGCGGCGGCTACGCCAAGCGGACCCCGGTGGACCAGTACCCGGTCAAGGGCCGGGGCGGCATGGGCGTGCTGACGGCCCGGATCGTCGGCGCCCGCGGGGAACTGGTCGGGGCGCTCATGGTCGACCCCGAGGACGAGGTGTTCGCCATCACCTCCTCCGGCGGTGTGATCAGGACGGCCGCGGCCGAAGTGAAGCAGTCGGGCCGGCAGACCATGGGCGTCCGGCTGATGAACCTCGCCGCTGGCGACAGCCTGGTGGCCATCGCCCGCAACGCCGAGTCGCCACATGCCGCCGCGACCGTGGACGAGGCGGGCGATGATCCCGTGGACGAAGCCGACGATGATCTCGCGGGCGAGGTAGCCGATGATCTCGCGGACGACCCCGCCGCTGATGCCGAGGGCTCCGGGTCCGACGACTCCGATGACGGCGCCGGCCCTCGGTGACGGGAGGCCGGAGGCAACGAAGTGAGCGGTAAGAGCGTCTTATATAGGTAACGCCCCGGGAGAGTAGCTGCTCAGGTCATGACGAACGACCCCAGCCAGCACAGATAAGTGTCGTGGCTGGATAATGTGGTTGAGACAGCCCCGGCGGGGAGGGAGTGGGCGTGGATCACCACGTGGAGCCACACTGGTGGCTGCCCGAAGGGGCTGCGCCGGCCATCACCGATGAGACCACCGCCGCCTCAGGCGAGGCGAATACCGCCGATGAGCAGGGCTCCCGCAACGAGGACTCCCCCAACGGGATGCACGAGGCAAGCCAAGAGCACTCACCAGGCCCCGGCCAGCTCGCCCCTGCCAAGGGTGGCCAGGATTCACCGGCGCCCGCCGCGGACCCGCCCGGCTATGACACGGACGGCTCACGCGGTTACGGGCAAGATGGCTCACCCGGCTATGACACGGACGGCTCATCCGGCTACGGCGAAGACGGCTCACCGGGCTACGGACAGGCGAGCCCATACGGCTACGGGCAAGAAGCGGCGTATACACCGGACTATCCCGCCGCCCAGAGCGGGTACAACGACGGGGTGAGCCCGCCCAGCGAGGAATCCTCAGTTCCGCCGTACCCGGCTGAACTGCCCGCCTCGGCGCCTGCCGCGGCTGCCACCAAGCCGGGGCTCGCCGCTGCCGCCTACCGGGCCCTGCCCAAGCCAAAGGCCAAGGTGCGGTCCAAGACCAAGGCCAAGGCCAAGACCACCAAGACCAAGACCAAGGCCAAGACCCGGACTGGAGAAGGCCGCCACGCGAACCTGGTCATCGCGCGGCTTGAGCCATGGTCGGTCATGAAGTTCAGCTTCCTGATCTCCCTGGTGGCCTGGGTGATCCTGTTCGTGGCGGTGACCCTGCTCTACTACGCCCTGTCCGGGCTCGGGGTCTTCGCCGCGATCCAGCGGACGCTGGAGAGCGTCACGTCCAGTCAGCAGTCGCCGGGAGTGAGCCTGGCCGCCTGGACGTCGGCATCCAGGGTCCTCGGGTACACGATGCTGATCGGCGCGGTGGACATCATCCTCATCACCGCGCTGTCCACGATCGGTGCCGTGATCTACAACCTGGTCACCCACCTGGGCGGCGGGATCGAGATCACACTCAAGGAGACCGACTGACCGTTGCATTCCCGGATGCGGTAATCTTGCCCGGCGGCGTTCCCTGTCAGGTCTGACATCCAGCCGGGGCGTTGACGAGCCGGGGCCTATAGCTCAGTCGGTTAGAGCGCATCCCTGATAAGGATGAGGTCGGTGGTTCAAGTCCACCTAGGCCCACC
>DAITAE010000610.1:0-2941 GCA_036824445.1 Streptosporangiaceae bacterium
TGCACCGAGCCGCCCTGGATCGGGCCCGGCCTGATCAGCGCGACCTCGATCACCAGGTCGTAGAACTTCCTGGGCCGCAGCCGGGGCAGGGTCGCCATCTGGGCCCGGGACTCGACCTGGAACACCCCCACGGTGTCCGCCTCGCACAGCATGTCGTAGACGGCGGGGTCCTCCTGCGGAATCGTGTGCAGGCTCCAGCTCACGCCGTGATGGGCCGCCACCAGCTCGAAACAGTCCCGCAGCGCCGTCAGCATGCCCAGGCCGAGCAGGTCGAACTTGACCAGGCCCGCATAGGCGCAGTCGTCCTTGTCCCACTGCAGCACCGAGCGGCCCGGCATCCGCGCCCACTCCACCGGGCACACCTCCCCGACCGGCCGCTCGCAGATCACCATCCCGCCGGAGTGGATGCCGAGGTGACGGGGCAGCCGCTGCATCCGGGCGGCGAGCTCGGTTACGGGCTCCGGGACGCCCGCGTCGGCGGGGATCGGCTGGCCCGCCCCGTACTGCCTGGGCCCCACCTGCTTGGCCCACCCGTCCAGCTGCTCCGGGGGGTACCCGAGCGCCCGGCCCGCGTCGCGCAGCGCCATCCGCGGCCGGTAGGAGATCACGTTGGCGACCTGGGCCGCCTTGTCCCGGCCGTACTTTCCGTAGACGTACTGGATCACTTCCTCGCGGCGCCGGTGCTCGATATCCAGGTCGATGTCGGGCGGGCCGTCTCTGCCTGATGACAGGAACCGCTCGAAAAGCAGGCCATGCCGAACGGGATCCACGCCGGTGACTCCCAGTGCGTAACAGACTGCCGAGTTCGCGGCGCTGCCCCTTCCCTGGCACAAGATGCCGGCCTGTTCGCAGAACCTGACGATGTCGTGCACGATCAGGAAGTAGCCGGGGAACCCGAGTGTCTCGATGATGTCGAGCTCGCGGGCAAGCTGCGCGTAGGCCCCCTGGACGCGTTCCTCATCCGGCGGGCCGTAGCGCTGCGGTGCCTTCCCCGCGACCACCGAGCGCAGCCAGGTTGCCTCGGTGTGCCTGCCCGGGGTGGGGAAGACCGGCAGCCTGGGCGCGACCACGTGGAAGCCGAACGCGCAGTCGCGCGCCAGCTGCAGGGTGCGTTCGGCCACACCGGGGTAGCGGCGGAGCCGGTAGGCCATCTCCGCGCCGGACCGGAGGTACGCGCCGCCGGAGGCGGCCAGCCAGCCGTCCATCTCATCCAGGCTGCGGCGGGCCCGGACCGCGGCCAGCGCCTGGGCCAGCCGGGCATCACGCGGGGCGGCGTAGTGCACGTTGCCGGTGGCGATCACCGCCGTCCCGGTGCTCAGGGCCAGCTCGTACAGGGCGTCGTTACGCTCGTCGTCCGCCGGCTGGTCGTGGCTGGTCAGCTCGACCACGACGTTCTGGCGGCCGAACATGGCGGCGAGCGCCTCGAGTTCCGCCGCCGCGGCGTCTGGGCCGGCCAAGGCGAGCGCCGCAGGAACGGCGCCCTTGCGGCAGCCGGTGAGAATCACCCAGTGCCCGTCGTGCGCCTGCGCAAGGGACTCCAGGTCGTAGACGGGGCGGCCCTTTTCGCCTCCGGCAAGCTGCGCCATGCTGATCACCTGGCATAGCCGCCGGTAGCCCTCCGGGTCCCGGGCCAGCACCAGCAGGTGCTGGCCTTCCGGGTCGGGCGCACCCGCCCGGGGGGTTGCGGGCCACGGGGGGTTCGGGGGTGCCCCGCGGGCGGCACCGTGCCCCTCAGGGCCGGCCGCGGGGTGTTGTGGGCCACCGGAGCGCCGGAGCCCATCCGCGGGTGGCGGGCCGTCGGAGAGTGGTGGGCCGTCGGAGAGTGGCAGGCCATCGAGGGAGTGCGAGCCATCGAGGGAGTGTGAGGCATCGAGGGAGTGTGGGCCATCGAGGGAGTGCGGGCTGACGGGGAATTGCGGGCCATCGGGGGTTCGGGGGTGCCCCCCCGGCGGCACCGCCCCGCTCCGGGCTGACCGCGGGGGTCCGCGGGAGGCCGCACCGTGGCCGGCGCCGCCTTCGGCGGGCAGGCCCAGGCTGAGCTCGGCGCCAAAGATCGTGCCTATCCCGATGCCGGTTTGCTCTTTGAGGCGGGCGGCCGCCTGCGCGAACTGAGGGACGCCGTACATGCCGTCATGGTCGGTGATGGCCAGGGCGGTCAGCCCACGGTTCGCTGCCTCGGCGACCAGTTCGGCGGGGGCGGAAGCCCCGTCGAGGAAGCTGTACGACGAATGGCAGTGCAGCTCGGCCCACGCCGGGCCCTCGTCGGCCGGGCTGCCCCGGCCGGCGGCGGGCAGGCGGGTCACCGGGCACGGCTCTGTCTCCTCCGCCTGCCCCCCGTCCGCCAGCGGGCGGGCGGGGGTTCCCCAGGACAGGCTGCGCTCCAACTCCCGCCACGGCACGGGAGGGTTGTCCCAGCCCATGGCCTGCTACTTCCGTCTCACTGGCCGCCGCCGTCAGTCATATCTGGCCTCGATCAGCCAGCCGCCGTCCTGTACGGCCACAAGCCAGGCAGCCCCGTCCTCGGTGACCAGCTGGAATCTGGCCCGCCTGCGCGCGGTGCGCGGGTGCCACCACCGCTCGGTAACCGGCCACGGCCCCGTCCAGGCGGTGACCGCCAGCCACGGCGCGCCGTCGGCCGACATCCGGGCGGGCGGCGCCGAAACCAGCCCACGACCGCTGACGGCCACCGTGACACCCGACTCGTCGGCGATCCTTGCGGGCAGCGGGGCCGGGTAGACCGAGGCGGGGAAGGGTGCGGGAATCCGCCCTGGCCAGGGCCTGGCCGCCCGGTCCGGATCGCCCGGCCCGCCCGTCCTGCCCTGGCCGGCCGCTCCGCCCGTCCTGCCCGGGTTGCCCGCTCCGCCCGGGGACGGCACCCGGTCATTGGTGTCGCCGAACGGGACCAGCGTCACCTGCTCGGCCGGGCTGCGGCCGCCCGCCG
>DAITAE010000611.1:0-2932 GCA_036824445.1 Streptosporangiaceae bacterium
CGGCTCTGCTGCCGACGGCTCTGTCGCTGGGGGTTGCTGCGCGGGGGATGCCTGCGCGGGGGATGCCTGCGCGGGGGGTTCCCGCGGGGACGGGACCGTGGCCTCCGGGGGCGCGGCGGGCACGGGCTTGGCGAATCCAACGAGCGTCTGAGCGACCGGCGGGGGCAGCCAGTCCGTCCCGGAATCGATGGTGCCCAGGTCGCTGAGGAGCTGGTCGGTGGTGGGCCGCCACCGCGGATCCTTGGCCAGGCAGCGCTCGACCAGGGGGCGGATCTGGCCGGGCAGCTGGCGGGTATCCGGCAGGTCGTGCACGACGCGGTAGAGCAGCTCTGTGGCCGCGCCGGCCCCGAAGGGACCCTCGCCCACGGCGGCGAACGTCAGCACGGCACCCAGGCTGAAGATGTCGCTGGCCGGCCCGGCCTCTTCGCCTCGCGCCTGCTCGGGCGACATGAACCCGGGCGAGCCGACCACGAAGTTGGCACGGGTCAGCGCGGTGGCGTCCGCGGCACGGGAGATCCCGAAATCAATGATCCGCGGGCCGTCGCTGGCCAGCAGTACGTTCGAGGGCTTGAGGTCGCGGTGGACCATCCCCTCGGCATGGATTGCCCCGAGCCCTTCCGCCAGCCCCGCGGCCAGCGTCAGCACGGAGGCGAGCGGCAGCGGGCCCTGGCCGTCGACGGCATCGGCCAGCGAGGGGCCTGCCACGTAGGCGGTGACCAGCCACGGCTGTGGCGCCTCCGGGTCGGCATCGACCACCGCCGCGGTGAACATGCCGCTCACGTGCCGCGCCGCGGCTACCTCCCGGGCGAACCTGGCCCGGAACTCCCGATCGGCCGCCAGCTCGGCCCGGATCAGCTTCACCGCCACCAGCCGCCCGCCCGGCGACTGGCCCAGGAACACCTGCCCCATGCCGCCCGCGCCCAGCCGCCCGAGCAGCTGGTACCGGCCGACCCGCCGGGGATCCCCGGACTGCAACGGTTTCACAACGCGGTACCCCCGCCCCGTGCCGGTGGCCGCCTGGCGGCTGGCCCCGGTGGCTGGTGGTGGTGGTGGCAGCAGCCGTCCCGTGGCTGGTGGTCGTGGCCGCCGGTAAGAGCTTGCGGACAGGCCGAATGTAACCCGGATTCTGCGCCGCTGCGAGAGGCGGACGGCTGCCCCGGCGCTGGCGGAACGGCAGCCGGCCAGATGCGGCACATCGGCACGGTCGGGAGACGTTGGTGCAGGGCGCTCGCCAGCGCGTATCCTGCGGGATCTGGCACAGCGGGCCGCTGTTCCCGCGGTGATCGGCTGGGTGCGATGCCTTCGCCTGTCAAGACGGCTACCTGATCGCGACGAGATGGCTGGAAGGGGTTGCACCATGGTCGCTGGAGCACTCACGGAACCCGTTCTCATCACCGGCTGCTCGTCCGGGATCGGTCGTGCCGCCGCGGCCAGCCTGCGGGGTGCCGGGCTGCGCGTATACGCGACGGCCAGGCGGGCAGAAACGCTTGCCGACTTCGCGGCCCGGGGTATCGCCACGCTGCCGCTGGACGTGACCGACGAGACCTCCATGACCGAGGCCGTCGCCGCCGTAGAAGCGGACGCGGGTGCGGTCGGGACGCTGATCAACAACGCCGGGTACGGGCTGTACGGGCCCGTCGAGCAGGTTCCGATGGCCGAGATACGCCGCCAGTTCGAGACCAACTTCTTCGGCCTGGTCCGGCTCACCCAGCTGGTCTTGCCGGGAATGCGCCGCCGCCACGGCGGCCGCATCCTCAACGTCTCCTCGATGGGCGGCCGGGCCACCCTGCCCGGCGGGGCCTTTTACCACGCATCCAAGTACGCCGTCGAGGCATTCAGCGACGCGCTCCGGATGGAGGTCGCCCAGTTCGGCATCGAGGTGGTGCTGATCGAGCCCGGGCCGGTGCAGACGCCGTGGAACGATGTCGCCGCCGGCTCCCTTGGCGACGCCGCCAGCGAGTCCGACGCCGACCCCTACGCGGCCTACAAGGCCGCGGTCGGTGTCTCGTTCACCAGGGCCGCGAGCGGCCTCATGTCGCGGCTCGGGTCCGATGCGGAGGACATCGCCAGGGTCATCACCCGGGCGGTCACCGCGCGGCGGCCGCGCACACGCTATCTGATCAACCCGGTCGCCAGGAGTGTGGTGACGATGAACCGGCTGCTGCCCGGACGCGCCTACGACGCGATCATCCGCCGTCAGTACGGGCTGCCCGCCTGATCCGGCGAAGAGCAGCCCGCGGGCCGGGTCGGCTAGTTGGGGTTGTAGGGCGAGCTCCTCAGGTCGGTGGCGGGGGTTGAGGTGAACCTGCGCAGCATGTTGGTCTCCCTTGCCAGCAGTGCGCGCTCGGCGGTCAGGCGGCGCAGCGCGTCCGGCTCGGCGAGCAGGACCTGCCGGTCACTCAGGTCCACGATCATCGACGCGGCCACGAGGTAGGAAAGAAGTACCGGCTCATCCGGCAGGTCGGGCACGTCGACCCGGGCCGCCCCCTGGTTGGCAAGCGCGTCCAGATACTCGCGGAACGTGCGCTGCACCGCCTGGGCCGCCAGCGCGGCTGCCGCCTCGTCGCCGGTCTCCTCGGTCAGAGGCTCGATCTCGCACTGCAGGTAGGGCCGTGAGTGGTCCAGCTCCAGCAGCCGGAACCGCTGGGCGCCGACCGTCACCAGGTCGAACCGGCCGTCGTCGCGCCGCATGACCTGGCGCAACGTCGCGGTGCAGCCGATCTCGTAGAGCGCCGAGATGCCGTCCACGCCTGTCTCGCGGCCTTTGCGGATCGCGATCACGCCAAACTGCTGCGGCTCAGGCCGATCCAGGAGGTCGCGGACCAGCTGCCGGTACCGGTCCTCGAAGATGTGCAGCGGCAGCACCAGTCCCGGGTAGAGCACGGTGCCGAGGGGGAACAGCGGCATCGTCTCGCTCATGCTGCGACAGTAT
>DAITAE010000612.1:0-2924 GCA_036824445.1 Streptosporangiaceae bacterium
ATGGCGACGTTGTCCATCCGCTGAATAGTCACGTCTCCGAGCATAAGAACGCGGCGAACCCGCCGGTCCGGTGTGCCGGAACCAGCGGCCGGGGCGAGAGCTGGCCGTCTGCGCAGACGGCCAGGGAAGACCGCTGTTGAGGATGCCGGCCCGGCTACGGTCCCGCGTTCCGGGCTGGCCTATCTAACGCCAGCGGGCGCCCCGGCTGAGGATGACGGACGCGGCGACCACGCCAGCGGTGGAGGTCCGCAACACGGTGGGGCCCAGATGGACACCGACAGCACCGGCCCCCGCCAGCGCCGCCGTTTCGGCCGGGCTCAGCCCGCCCTCCGGGCCGACGATCACCAGCAGGTCGCCCGACGACGGCAGTGGCCGCGTGCTCAGCGCGGTCCCGGCGCCGGGATCGAGCAGGACGGCCAGGGCTGCCGACTGCACGGCGCAGACGACGTCACTGGTCGACGCGAGGCCGGCCACCTCCGGGAACCTGGCCCGGCGGGCCTGCTTGGCGGCCTCACGTGCGGTCGTCCGCCAGCGGACGAGCGCCCGCTCCCCCCGCTGGCCGTGCCACTGGGTGACACAGCGCTGCGCCGCCCAGGGCACGATCACATCCACTCCCGCCTCGGTCATCAGCTCCACCGCGAGCTGGCCCCGGTCCCCCTTGGGAAGCGCCTGGACCACCACCAGCGCGGGATCGGAAGGCGGCTCGGCCCGGCGCGACCGGACGGCGAGCTGCAGCACGCCGCCGCCCGCCTGCGTGACGACGCACTCGGCCACCTGACCCGCGCCGTCGGTCACATCTGCCCGCTCCCCGGGGGCCAGCCGGCGGACCGTGGCACCATGGCGCCCCTCCAGGCCGGCCAGGACGATGACATCGCCGGCCACGGCGCTGGCGGTGGCCAGGAAGACCGGCGGCCGCGCGTCCGGGCCCCCGGCGCCGTGGCCCGTGGCGTCCGGGCGCGGCGTGTCCAGGCCGGGTTCGCTTCGGCCCGGTGCGTCCGGGCCCGTTGGCTGACAGCCCCGTGCGGCTGCCCGGTCAGCGGCCGTTGAACGCGTCCCGCAGCCTGGAGAAGAACCCGTGCTGGCCCGGCGCGAACCTACCCGGCGGGGCCTCCTCACCGCGGAGCGTCGCCAGCTGCTTGAGCAGCGCTTCCTGCTCCTCGTCGAGCTTGGCCGGCGTCTCCACCGTGACGTGGATGACCAGGTCGCCACGCCCGGAGTCGTTCAGGTGCCGCACTCCCAGGCCATAGAGCGGGATGACCTGGCCGGACTGCGTGCCTGGCCGTATGTCCAGGTCCCTGGCGCCGTCCAGCGTCTCCACCGACAAGGTCGCGCCGAGGGCGGCGGACACCATCGGGATCGTGACCGTGCAGTGGAGATCATCGCCCTGGCGCTCGAAGATCGGGTGCGCCCGCTGGACGATCTCCAGGAACAGATCGCCGGGTGGCCCGCCCCCGGGGCCGACCTCCCCCTCACCCGCGAGCTGGATGTGGGTGCCGTCCTCGACGCCCGCCGGGATCCTGACCTTGATGGTGCGGCGCGTGCGCACCCGGCCGTCCGCGTCGCATTCGGGGCACGGCCGCCGGATGATCGTGCCGTAGCCGCCGCAGGCAGGGCACGGCCGGGAGGTCATCACCTGGCCGAGGAAGGACCTGGCGACCTGGCTCACCTCGCCGCGTCCGGCGCACACGTCGCAGGTCTCGGGGTGCGTGCCGGGCGCGGTGCCCTCGCCCGAGCAGGTGGGGCACACCACGGCCGTGTCAACCACCAGTTCCCTGGTCGCCCCGAACGCGCACTCGGCGAGGTCGAGATCCACCCGGATGGTGGCGTTGCGGCCCCGGCGGGCACGGCTGCGCGGCCCTCGTGGCCCCGCGCCGGTGCCGAAGAACGCGTCCATGATGTCGCTGAACGGGAACCCGGCGCCGAACCCGCCCGGGCCGGCGGCCCCGGGCCGGGCGAACGGGTCCGCCCCGAGGTCGTACATCTGCCGCTTCTCCGGGTCGGAGAGCACCTCGTAGGCCTGCGTGATCTCCTTGAACCGCTCCTGGGTCTGCGGGTCAGGGTTGACATCCGGGTGCAGCTCCCTGGCGAGCCGGCGGTAGGCCTTCTTGATCTCCTCAGGGCCCGCGTCGCGGCGGATTCCCAGGATCCCGTAATAATCGTTCACGCTAGGTCCCCGCCAGGATCTGGCCCACGTACCGTGCCACCGCGCGCACCGCTCCCATCGTCGTTGGGTAGTCCATCCGGGTCGGCCCGAGCACCCCGAGCCGGGCGACAGCCTGGTCGCCAGTCCCATAGCCGGCCGCCACCAACGACGTGCTGCGCAGCCCGGCTA
The DNA here is from genome assembly GCA_036824445.1 of Streptosporangiaceae bacterium. GTDB lineage: Bacteria > Actinomycetota > Actinomycetes > Streptosporangiales > Streptosporangiaceae > UBA9676. Next base: position 2,333 of record DAITAE010000612.1, read on the forward strand.
TCGGGTTCTCGGCCCCGATCCGGACCGTCACCGCCGACTGGTCCACCGACTCACCCAGCAGCCGCATGAGCACCACCTGCTCTTCGAGGGATTCGAGAACCTCGTGCAAGCCCTGGGAGAAATCGGCAACGGTAAGGTTCGACGCCCCGCCGACCACGATCTTCTCTTCGTTCCGCTCGACCAGGCTCTCCAGGATCACCGAGAAGACGGCAGCGGCGTTCGGCCGTTCGCTGGGCTGGACCCGCTCCGGAAGGTCGGCTACCACCGACGCGACATCGGTCAGTATCCGCCCATCGAGGCAGGCGTTCAGAACAGCCCGCAGCTGGGTGACGGCGTCCACTTCGATCGGCGCGGGAAGCTCCACCATGCGCTGCTGCACCCGGCCGGTGTCGGTAATCAGCACGAGCAGCAGCCGCTTGGCCGCCAACGGCACCAGTTCCACATGCCGGACCGATGACCTGGTGAGCGAGGGATACTGGACGACCGCGACCTGCCGGGTCAGCTGTGCCAGCAGGCGCACGGTGCGCATGACCACGTCGTCCAGGTCATAGGCGCCGGCCAGGAACGTCTCGATCGCCCGCCGCTCGGCGGC
>DAITAE010000613.1:0-2924 GCA_036824445.1 Streptosporangiaceae bacterium
CGGGCTATCACCTGGTAGCCGGCCTGGTTGGCATGTTCGTCGGGCCCACGCGGCGGTGCCGCACATTCCCAGGTCCACTGGCAGATGGCGGCGACGTTGCGCGGCAGCCTGCCGAGCCCGCGCAGGGTCACCTGCGGGGAGAAATCGGAGGTGTGGAAGGCGCCGAACACGTCGGCGACCCCGACGCCGTGCTCCTTATAGACACGGGTCAGCACGGCGTTGTAGCCGGTAGCGGCCAGCTCGCTGAGCCGCGCGAACGCCCGGCCGGCCGGGCCCTGGCGCCATTGCGCGAGCGCGGGCAGGTAGTAGTTCATCGCGATGATGCGAGCCTTCGGGTCGGCCTGCCGCAGCCTCATAAGGATCTTCCCGATATTGGCGCTGGCCTGCGGGACAAACTTGCCGACACAGGTCAGCAGCTTCGCGGCCGAGGGCTGGGTAATGCACGAGTTGGGATCGTTGGCCCCGATGTCGATGGTGATCAGCGGCACCCGCGCCAGGTGCGCATGCAGGAATCGGACCGCGGCCGCCAGCTGCGACCCGCCGGGATACGTGCAGATGCCGCCCTTCATCATGGTGGCGGTGGTCTCGCCCGGGCAGCCGAGCTTGACCAGGCGCAGGCCGGGCCGGCTGCTCCGCAGCGCCGCGAAGAGCTGGTTGGCGTAGCCCTGCTGGGTCCTGACGCTGGCACCTGACGCGTTCGGCTGCACGCCCTGCGCCAGGGAATCCCCCAGCGACAGGTAGTAGCTGACCGGCGGCCGGGCGTGGTGCGGATGCGGGGAGCCCGGCGCCGCGGAACATCCGGCGACGGCAAGGCAGCCGGCCATCGTGAGGGCGGGCAGGACGCGGTGCATGGCTCCCGTCTCGGTCGGGCCATCATTCTACGGACCGGCGCGCCCGGCCGGGACCGCCCGAGCGCGCATCACACCTGCTCAGGGATGAAGCCGCCCGTCGGGGGCAGGGATGTCCTGACGAGCACGCAGCGATCCCATGGCCGGAGGAGTGAATCCGACGTGACCGCAATACCCGACATCCTGCTGAACAGCGGCAGGACGATCCCCCAGTTCGGCTTCGGCGTCTTCCTGATCAACCCGGCGGACACCACAGAGGCCGTGACCAGAGCCCTTGAGGCCGGCTACCGGCACATCGATACCGCGCAGGGGTACGGCAACGAGAAGGAGGTGGGCGACGCCATCGCCAAGTCCGGCCTCGACCGCGGCGACGTGTTCGTCACCAGCAAGCTGGGCAACGCCGACCACCGGCCAGATGATGCCCGCCACGCCTTCTACCGCTCGGTGAGCGCGCTCGGCTGCGAGTACATCGACCTGTTCCTGATCCACTGGCCGCTGCCCACCAGATACGACGGCGACTACGTGTCGACGTGGCAGACCCTGGAGGAGTTCTACCGCGACGGGCGGGCGCGCTCGATCGGCGTCTCGAACTTCCAGCCGCACCACCTGCGGCGGCTGGACGCGGAGTGCGAGGTCCCGCCGGCGGTCAACCAGATCGAGGTGCATCCGTACCTGACCCAGGCCGACGTGCGCGCGTACTGCGCCGACCATCGGATCGCGGTCGAGGCGTGGTCGCCGCTGGCGCGGGGCGGCGAACTGCTCAGCGAGCCGGTGATCGTCTCGATCGCCGGGCGGGTGGGCAAGAGCCCGGCCCAGGTGGTGCTGCGCTGGCACATCGAGCGCGGCGACATCGTCTTCCCGAAGTCGGTCACTCCCAGCCGGATCAAAGAGAACATCGACATCTTCGACTTCGACCTGTCAGCGGAGGATGTCGCGGCGATCGGCGCGCTGAACAGGAACCAGCGCACCGGGCCCGACCCGGACACGTTCGACGCGATCGGCTAGCGCCGCCGGAGCCCGGCGGGCCGCTACACGCCGATCGGGTGCCAGACCGTCTTGATCTCCAGGAACGCCAGCATCCTGGCCGGACCCGGCGGCGCCGCCCAGTCGTCGTCTGCCGTGAACACGCGCTTCACGTTCCCGGCCGCGAGCCGCGCCAGCTCTGCCCGGTCGGCGGCGGCCGCCCCGGTAAGGTCGATCGCGTTCACGTCCATGTGCGCGGCGAGCACCGGCGCGAGTTCCGCAGCGCGGCCGGTCAGGATGTTGACCACGCCGGGCGGCACGTCCGAGGTCGCGAGCACCTCGGCCAGGGTGACGGCCGGCAGCGGCGCCGATTCGCTGGCCACCACCACCGCGGTGTTGCCGGTCGCGATCACCGGCGCGAGCACGCTGACCAGTCCCAGCAGGCCGGGGGCGGCGGGTGCGATCAGCGCCACCACCCCGGTCGGCTCGGGCACGCTGAAGTTGAAGTACGGCCCCGCCACGGGGTTGGCGGCCCCCGCCACCTGCGCGATCTTGTCGGGCCAGCCGGCGTACCACACCCACCGGTCGATCGCCTCGGCGACCTGCCGCTCCGCCTCCGCCCGCGAGACCCCCTCATTCGCAACGGATTCCGCGGCGAACTGCGCTGCCCGGCCCTGGAGCAGTTCCGCGACCCGGTACAGGACCTGCCCGCGGTTGTACGCCGTCGCCCCGGCCCAGCCCGCCACCGCCTTGCGGGCCGCCACCACCGCGTCGCGTACGTCCTTGCGCGAGGCCAGCGCCACGTGCGCCAGCACGGCGCCGTCCGGCCCGGCCGCCGGGTAGGACCGGCCGGACTCCGAGCGGGGGAACGCGCCGCCGATGAACAGCTTGTAGGTCTTGCGGACGCCCACCCGGGCGGATGCGCCGCCGTCCGGCCCGTCACCCCTGGCGTCCGCCCGGACGGCAGCGCGATCGGCCGGGCGGTCACCACGCGCCCTCGTTCTGCTGCTGGCCGGGGTCTTCCCGGGTTTCGCCGTTCCCCCGGCCTTCCCCGCGCGGGCGGCCGGCCGGTCAGGCATCGAGGTACGCGGCGAGCCCGGCCCGGCCGCCCTC
>DAITAE010000614.1:0-2920 GCA_036824445.1 Streptosporangiaceae bacterium
CAGCGCGGCCGTCCGGGTTCCGGGCAGCAGGCACCGGACGGGCGGCTAGGCTCGCCCCCTGACCGAGGAGGGAGGAGTGAGCGATGGTCGCAGACCGGCCCGAAGACCGCGCGATGATGGAGGTGGCGCTTCGCGAAGCGCAGGCCAGCCTGGATGCCGGGGGAGTTCCGGTGGGCGCCGCGCTGGCCGAGGGCGACCGTCTGGTGGCCTCGGGGCACAACGAGCGGGTCCAGCATGGCGATCCCATCGCGCACGGCGAGATCGCCTGCTTGCGCAATGCCGGAAGGCAGCGTTCCTACCGGGACATGACGATCTACACCACGCTGTCCCCGTGCCCCATGTGCACAGGCGCGATCCTCCTCTTCCAGATACCGCGGGTGGTGGTCGGCGAGGCCGCCACCTTCGCGGGGGACCTGGACTTCCTGGCCAGCCACGGAGTAGATGTCGTGTTGCTCGACGATGAGCGCTGCACGGCCGTTATGCGGGAATTCCAGGAACGCTACCCGGAGGTCTGGAGCGAGGACATCGGCGGGCGTTAGGCCGGCCCGAGTGAACTGTGGCCGGCGCGCGTCCGTGTCAGGATACGGATGGGTCAGTTTGTCGGCGCCCGCAGCCGCACAGAAGGGCGCTGACCCAGCTCGGAGCCCCGCGCGCGCCGACGCCGGAGTGAGAGGTTCGTGGGCCTTGCCGCTTTGATCGGCTGGCTTATCGCGGCGGTTCGTCATCGTCACCCAGGGCCCGATCGGCGAGGCGCTGGCGTACAAGCGGCGCGTCGGAAACAAAATGACCTGGTATTCCACGGCGAACAGCGCATTCGGCAGCGACGTCGGCGCGCCCCCGGCCGGTGGGTTCGCTGTCAACGTGTTCCTGCGCGACGGCGACACCGTCTACCGCACCTGGCACACCAACGGCCGCGGCACCGAGCAGCTCAGCCACAGCTTCGCGCTGATCGATCTGCTGCCCTACGGGCGGCAGGAGGAGTGGCAGGACTCACCCGAGGACTGGCCGCAGTCGCCCACCTACAGCCGGTGGGCCAGCTCCGAAGATATTGCCGCGCTCTACGGCCCGGATGTGTGAGGCCGCCGACTGCCCGGATAGCTATCGGCAGCAGCGGGCACGACTTTGCTGCTCACTTGGGTGGCCGGAGGGTGAAGTGCCCTCAGCCCGGCGCCGACGGATGATCATGGCGAAGCAGAGGGGCGCCCGGGGTGGCCGGGCGCCCCGTTCGTGCGATGATCCTCGCCGTTACGGGGTCGGATCGTTGAAAGAGCCTCCGAAGATGTCCGAGTTGCCGAAGGTTGCCGCACAGTTCTGCTGCGGCGCCGGCGGGGCGGGCACGGTCGTGCCGTTCTGCACGGCCGTCTGTGCGTCCGCCCGCCATGTGTCGATGGCAGGGCAATCGGCCGCGTTGCGCGTGTCGTTCCACACCCCGGCCCCGTAGGTGTTGGTGGCTACCGCGTACACGTAGTCGCCGAGGAATTCCAGCCACAGGTTGTTCTGAGCCGATCCCCGGGGGTCGCCGGGCGGGCTGCGGTGGAGTTCCGCCCACGCGCCGGGTGCGCCATTGGCGCCGATGTCGGCATGCTTCACCACTCCTACGAGATTTCGCGGGCTGGTGGTGTCGTTGCGGAACGGCGTGGTGAACGCGTTGTACACCAGGTACGCGTCGGTGCCAGTGGGTGAGATGGCGATGGCCGAGTAGTAGCCGCGGTCACCTGCCGACTCCGCGGCGGCCGGAGCGGACCACGTGGTCCCGCCGTTGGTGGAGTAGCTCACGAAGACGTGCACGGGGCTGAAATCAGGCGCGACCGCGTCGCGGCCATCGACCCACGTCCGCAGGATCTCGTTGGTGGCCCCGGCGCCGGTGGGGGCGCCGTTGGCGATGTCCACGCTGGGCGCCGCCGACAGGTCGTCGCGGGCACCGGCCACCCCGTCCTCCACGCAGCGGAACGATGTGCCGTCGAACTGCACGGAGAAGCACGTGTCCACCGCCAGCCCGATGTTCTGTGGCCGGGTCCAGGTCTTCCCGCCGTCAAAAGACTTGACCATGATGTGGGAGCCCTGGCCGGGCATTCCGACGGCGAACTGGTTGGCGAACACGTACACCACGCCGTGGCTGTCGGTGCGGACGGTGCACCCGGAGCGGCCGAATCCCTGCTTGGTGTTGAACGGGTTGTTGCTCGCGGAGGTCACCTGTTTTGAGGTCCACGTGGACCCGCCATCCGTGGACGTGGACACGACCAGTGGCTGCGGCGACGCCATGCCCTGGCTCAGGCTCCGGAAGGAGGCCAGGCAGACGTAGACGTGCCCGAAGAAGGGGCTGCTGGCCGCGTTGTCGGCCCAGATCTGGTCCTTGTCGCTGAACGTCGTCGACGACTGCTTGGTCGCGATCACCGGGGCCTGCCATGCGCTCGCATCCCCGGCCGCTGCCGCCTGGACATTGTCGGTGCGGGAGACCGCGATGGCCTCAGCCCCGCGGAATGGGGCCTGGCCCGGGAAGGCTGACGTGAGGTTGGAGTAGTACAGGCGCGAGCCGTTGGCCCATGAGAAATGCCCGCTCGCGTCGGGCACCGGGCCGAAGGCGAGCGCGGGGTCGCCGTCCGACACGAGCCCGTTCTCGAAGTAGTGCGGCAGCGTGCCAATCGGGCCCTCCCCGGGCTGGCACGGTGGGTCGCTGTCACCCACGGCGCCCAGACAGTTCCTGGCGCTCCAGCCGGTATAGGTGGGCTGGGTCCAGGTAGTGCCGCTGTCGAACGAGAAATAGACACCCGAGGTGCCGACGCCTGGCGTGAACGGACACGTGTTGTCAGTGCCGGCGTTGCACGCCTCCATGTCGATCTCGTCGTTCGCGCCGGCCGCCAGGATGTTCGGGTGGTTCGCGTCGGCCGCCAGCGCCGGCTCGTTCTGCTTGTTCTGCGAG
>DAITAE010000615.1:0-2916 GCA_036824445.1 Streptosporangiaceae bacterium
ATGCCGGCGATGAGCAGGACCCGCCGTGTGCGGGGCCGGCCCGTTCTCCGGCCGCCCCGGCCCGGCTGGGGACGCCCCGCCGGTGGGCGTGGCGCGCCGGCCGGGGGCCGCTGGCCGGTGCGCGGCTCGGCGTGCAACGGCGGCTGTTCCGGCCAGGCCCCGGCCCGGCCGCGCTGGCCGGCCGGTCTCGCGTAGGCGCCGGCGGCTGACGGTGCCCCGGTGGCGCCCACGGGCAGCTGCTCGGTGGGTTCACCCGGTACGCCCGCCGCCGCCCCCGCCGCTCCGGCCGCTCCGGGGGAGATGCCGCCGCCCGCACCACCTGATGCGGGCTTCTCGTCACGGAACCAGCCCTCGGGCCACTCGTTCACGCGATCCCCTCCCACCAGATCGTGACCACGTCCCTCCCGGACGATCCCAGGTCCCTGGGCTGGCCGGGTTTGATCCCCAACTCCACCAGCGCCGCCTCCACCTCAGCGGCCCGCTCGGGCGGCAGGCACAGCCGGCGCCTGGTCACCTCCACCAGCTCCGCCATCGACCGGTAATCGGCTTCGGCCGGGCGGCTCCATTCAGTGTGCCCCGGGTTGCGGCCCATTGCGGCCAGGATGGCCAGTGTGTCGCCCGCGCTCGGCCGATCCGGCCGTTTCAGGCCGTGGAAACGCAGCCACAGCGGGTTGAGCGAGGTCAGCGGGTGGGCCGCGGCTGTCTCGATGACGACCCGCCTGCGGGCGTGAGCGGTCAGCGCCTCCAGGAACGGCCCCAGGTCGGGCACGTTGAAGACGACGTGGTGGCAGGTCACCACGTCGGCGGGCGGGACTTGCGCGGCGACGTCGGGCCACCGGCCGTGGACCATCCGCGCCGCCAGGCCGGCCTCGGCCGCCCGCCCGGCGAGCAGCCCGAGCATCTCATCGTCGGCGTCGACCGCGGTCAGCGTGGTCGTGCGGGGGGCCAGCGGCAGGCACGCGGCCCCGGCTCCCGCGCCGACGTCGAGCACGCTGCCTGCCGGGTCGAGCGCCTCCCACGCCCGCTCGAACGACGGGCCACCCGGGGCGCGGCGCAGCCGGTCCGCGCGGCGGGCGAACACCTGCCGGGGCAGCACCCACGGCGACTCGGCGGCGCCGGCCGCGATGTGGTCGGGGATCGCCCAGGCGGCAAGATCCTCGCGCCACCGGTTCAGCAGCTCAGGCAGGGGGCCCACGGTGGATGCTCCGGCAGGGTTCCTGGGGCCGCGGGGGCTGGCCCATGTGGCTCGCGCTGAGCGGTCGGGCCCGCGCGATGACACCTGGGTTCAGAGGCTACCCGGGCCGCCCGCGTGCACGGGCCCACCGGAACGGCCGCGGCCGCCGGCGATGTCCCGGTCCTACATCGGCGGCATGCCGGAGGCGTGCAGGCCCGGCAGCAGCCATGGGAACCAGATCGCCAGGACGCCGATCGCCACCAGCACCACCCCGACGGCCTGGGCGAACGGCTTCCCGTACCGCCAGAGCTTCTCAACGAAGATGACCACCGCGAGCGCCGCCATGACCGCTACGTTCATCACGCCGACCGCCACCAGCAGGATCATCAGGCCCCAGCAGCACCCGGCGCACGTCGCACCGTGATGGAGGCCGACGCGGGCATCGCGACCGCGGCCCTTGAAGCCGAGGTAGTACATGAGCGCGCCGATCGGCGAACGGCAGTGGCGCAGGCACCAGTCCTTCCAGGGGGTGAGCTGATAGATGCCGGCGGTGATGAAGATCGCTACGCCGAGCCACTTCGCCGCCGTCGGAGAGGCGGTGAGCAGCCGGTCGGCTCCGGCGAGGGCCGCGAAGGCGACCACCCCGAACGCGGCCCAGACCAGCAGGTAACCGCCGAGGAACATGCTCATCCGCGTGACGCGCCCGAACCCGGCCGAGGCGCCGCTGATCAAACGGGTCCAGAGCACGGCGACCGGCGCGACGGAGGGCAGCATCATCGCGGACATCATCACGAGCCACAGCCCCAGGAAAGGCAGCAGCGCCAGGCCCATCGTCCCGGGCCCGTTGCCCATGCTCCGGGCCAGCAGGATGGTGACTACCCACGCCACCCCCGCGAGCGCCGCGACCGCGATCCACGGCACAGCGAGCTGACGCGGCGGGAGGGCCTGCACCGGCCGGGTGGCAGCGGTCGGGCCGGCGCGGTCAGCCACGGTGGCGCCCGATCAGCCTTCGTACCGGAAGTCGGTGACGAAGCTGTTCGTCCCAGAGAATTCGGCGTTCCAGTGGCCGTGGTAGCTCACGTCTTTCGATCTGGCCTGCCGGACCGGCTGCGGAACGGGGACGAACGGCGCGTTCGTGATCACGGCCGGCTCCTGGCCGTCCATCCCCACGAGCTGGTCGCTGCTCATCGAGAGGGCACCCGAGACCTCGGCGTGCAGGGAGCCATCCGACTTCTCGAATGTGATCGTCGCCGGCGCGACCCCGGCGACCTCGCCGATCAGCGGGCCCAGTGCGGCGAGGTAACCGCCGGCGCCCCCGGAAAACACCGCACCCAGGGCTTCGGACTGCTCGGCGGTGGCGCGGTCGTCCAGGTACAGCGCCACCTTCCAGCCGCCGTCGGTCATCCGCTTCTGGGTGTGCACGACCATCACAGCGTTGAGACCGGACAGGTCCACGCCGTCCTTGCTGCCCTTGGTGACGTGCCAGGCCAGCATGATGTCGCAGGTGTCCTGGGTGGCGGGCCCGAGCCAGACGCAGTTACAGCTGACATCGCAGTTGCACACCTCGAAGTAGTCGCCTTCAACAGAAAAGCTCACGTATTCTCTCCCCGTTCGCGCTGGTTCCGGTCCGCCGGGCGGACGGCCACACACCTTCGCCTTCTAGCACCACGCCCGCTGATAGGCAAGTCCTTCGCAGCAGTCGTCAGTCGCCGGAACTGTCGCTCAAGCCGGGTGCGGGAGGG
>DAITAE010000092.1:0-11051 GCA_036824445.1 Streptosporangiaceae bacterium
GTGCTGATCCGTTGCGATGTATGGGCGCTCTCATGACCAGCATGTCAGGCACTGAACTGCCCAGGATGCTGCGCAGCAGTGCGGGCGGTTGCAGGTGTCTGGCGTCACCGTGAGGCCAAATCGGGCATGCGCACACAATCCCGTGCTCCCGTTGCCACGTCACCTCCCGCGCAGCGGCGGGGAGGGACCGTTCAGGGCCGGTCCTTGCCGCCGACCCCGCACAGGTGCCACCCGATCCCGCGATCGTCGGCGGGCGCCTCGGGGGGGATCAGCTTGAGCACGGGTTCATCGTCGCCGTCGGGATCCTGGCGGTCGCGGAGCGGATTGTCCAGGTCGGGTCTCCACTGTGCGGGCGACACCAAGCCGGGCTCTACCAGCGTGAACCCGTCGAAGAATCGCGTGATGTCGGCGCGGTCACGCGAGATGAGCGGCGTGTTCCAGTGCAGTTCCTGGGTCATGCGGAAAAGCCCGTCGGCCGCCACTGGGTGGGCCTCGCCGGTCATGTGGCTAAGGGCCAGGTAGCTGCCCGGCGCCACCGCGTCCCGGAACTGCGCGACGACCCCCCACGGGTCTTCCCGATCCCACAGGCAGTGCAGGACACACATGAACATGATCCCGACCGGCTGGCCGAAGTCGAACAGGTCGCGTATCTGTGGGTCGCCGAGCACCTGTTCCGGTTGGCGCAGATCCGCTCTGAGCGTGACGACGTTGGGGCCAGCCATCAGCGCGGCGGCGTAGGTCGAAACCAGCGGATCATTGTCCACGTAGACGATGCGCGCCTCGGGCGCCGCCCGGTGGGCGATCTGGTGGGTGTTGGCCATGTTCGGCAGTCCCGAGCCGAGGTCGAGGAACTGGCGGACGCCCTGGCCAAGCATGTAGTCAACCATCCGCTGCAGCAGATGGCGGCTCTCAACGGCAGTTTCGGCACCGTCCGGAACACCCAGCCTGCGCACCATCGCATTGGCCGCGTCGGATGCCTCCCGGTCAACCGCGTAGTTGTCCTTGCCGCCGAGCTGGTAGTTCCAGATGCGGGCCGTGTTGGGATAACGGCTGCCGATCGGATCATCGGAGTCCAGTCCGGAGGGGGCCGGCGGTTCCGCTGACATCAGGCATCATCCTCAGTGCGTCAGAAAGGGCACCTCGATGATAGGGGAATCTGGCAGCAGCGGACCGTACGCAAGACGGCCCCAGAACGATCACGCGCAATCCGGCCCGAACGCTGCGATGTGCATGCAGATGGGACGGTAGTCGCCGCCGGCCGCTGCTGATCGCTGCCATGGGCCCGCCAGTGGCACGCTTGCCGTGCGCCTATTGCTACGCGTCTTTGGGCTCGCGAGCGTGGGTGCCTTCGTCGGGCTCGCGAGGGGGGTGCTCTCGCCGGTGGTACTGCGCCAGTTGCTCCGAACGAGTGCCATGACCTCTTACTCGCCGAACTGCTCTGCAGGATGGCCATCCTCTGGAGTGATCTTCCGGCCCTCTCCTGCCGCGACGGTGGCCGGCGATGTTCGGGCCGGCGGCAGGACTCCCGCGGTGCCGGGCGACCCTGAGCGCAGCCAGGGTTGACCCTGACGCATATCGGGGCCAGATCAGGGTCGGAACCGGGGCTGATCCCGATCGACGGCGGCACCCGCCGAAGGCAGCCTTGAAGCATGAACACAGCAACCGCAGACACCGGGTCCACCACCACGGGTGACCAGCCCGCAGCCCGCCAGCTGCGCCGCTCCGCCGACGACAAGATGCTGGCCGGCGTGGCCGGCGGCATTGCCCGGTACCTGGACGCGGACGTCACGCTGGTCCGCTTCCTGATCGCTGCGCTAGCCCTGTTGCACGGTGCCGGCCTGGCGCTGTATGTCGCCGCCTGGCTGCTGATCCCCGCCGACGGCGAAGACCAGTCGCTCGCCGCGGCCTGGATCGCCGGCCGCCAGAACCGCTCGCGCTAAACCAATACGCAAACCACCCGAAGTGAATGGAGACCGATCATCATGCTCGCGATCATCGCCTTCGTCCTCATCGCCATCGTGGCCTTGACCGTGCTCAGCTTCACTGTGCACATCTTGTTCTCCCCCTGGCTGCTGGTGGCCGTCATCGCGATCCTGGCCTGGATCAAGTTCCGCCCACGCCGCTCGCACCGGTAGCACCGGCGCCGGCACCCGCCGCCGCGCCCGCTTTGCCGCGGGCCCCTTGACCAAGCGTCCGCATGATCTACCGCTGACCTGGCCTCTCGCGCCGCGGCTCCTGGGCGGTCTCGCGCGCAAATCCGTGCATGCGGCATCAAGGGCTGCAAGGATGTGCCGGTGTTGGTGGCGTCGCTAGCCCGTCACGACGAGGAGGTGGGTGCCCGGCTGAGCGCGTGGGAACCGCCCCGCCGTCACCGAACCTCAACAAGGTCCGGGGACATGTCCGACGTCGTCATGACGATCTTGTAGGTACCGGACTGGGTCGGGTCGCCGGGATTCTCCTCGCTCAGCGCGCCGGCGGGCACGGTGATCTTGGCCGTGTAGGCCTCGTCCAGCGAGAACGCCGGCCCGCCGATGGGGACGTCCACGCTGCCGATTGTCGTGTGGAGCTCGCCCGAGTCGACGCGTGGCACGGGCTCCCGCTGGGTCTCTGCCATACGGCCACGGTAACTCGGCGACCGATCAAACAGACGGACCGTCTCCTCCAGGGCGCGCAGGCTGCCGGGCGTGCCGATGGGCTCGATGATCCTGGCCCAAGCCGAGGCCGAGCTCGCGCGCGAACCCCACCCGATCAGCTCCTCCGCTGAACGCCAGCCCGCCATCGCCTGACCTTCCGTTAGTACCGGATGCCGCCATCATCCAAGCTTCCCCCGGGCCGATCACGCGGCCGAGCTTGCCCACCCCGGTTGCCGGGCCGGCCACCATAGGCAGATGACCCAGAACCAGCCCGAAACCTCACGCGAGCAACTCGCCAAGCAGGCCGTCGCGGCCTACAACGAGCTGACCGCACACGCTGAAGAACTCTCACCGCAGGCGGCACAGGCAGTCCGCAGCCTCCGGGAGACACTGACCAGCCTCGTCGCCCTCGGCACGGCCGCCGATCTGCAGATCGCGGACATGGAACACACCATGGAGGAGTTCGAGGCCATCTTCTACAGCGGCGACGTCACCGTGTCCGCACGCCTCCTGCGCCGCCACCTGACACCACAGCAGCGCGCCGAGCTAGCCCGGCTCATCACCGAACCTTGACCGCCAGGCGCCATGCCGCGGGCCAGGCGGGTGGCCCTGGCCCTGGGCTCGTCGCGATTACCGCTGCGCCCGGGCGGTGCTCGCCGGTGCGTGGACTATTGTCAGGCGGCAATGACGGTGGGTGTCCGGGCCGCCCGGCCTGGTGATGGCGATGCGATAGCGCGCGTGTGGCTGAGCGCGGCGGCCTACTATGCCGATCTCGATCCCGCGCACTTTCAGGTGCCCAGCGGCCAGGGCCTGGCCGGGCTGTTCGACAAGGCGATCACCGACGCCGGCGCTGACGTCCTCCAGTTCGTCGCCGAGCTCAACGGGCGTGTGGCTGGCTGGCTGTCCGCTCGGGTGAACCATCCTGACCAGGACGCTGCGGTGGAACTCGCCCGCGAACACGGCTGGACCCGGCTGATCGTGGAGGTCCTGATCGTGGACGGCGGGCAATGGCGGCTGGGCATCGGCACCGTGCTCCTTGACCGGGCGGAGTCGTGGGGACGCGACAAAGGTGCCAGGGTCGCGCGGCTAGGCACCTACGCCCGCAGCCCCGTCGCGGTGCCTGTCTACGAAGAGCACGCCGGCTACTCGCGCCGCGCCATCATCTTCCAGAAAGAGCTCTGACCTTCTGATCCGTAGATCAATGCTCAGTCTGTGAGACGGCTGTGAGACGCGGGTGGCGACTCACGGTGCAGCTCGGCCGGACAAGGCTCCTGCGTCTGCTCACAAGTCACTGATTGAATCGGTTCGTCTGTCCAGCCGAGGATCGGGGAGGCCGTCCGGTGGGGTATGCGACAGCAGTCTGGCTCAGCTTCGGTGAGGCCCTCGCTGCCGTTGCCGGCGCGCTGACCGGCCTGCTGTTCGTCGCGCTCTCGGTCAAGAGTGACGTGCTCGCCGCATCGCTCAGCCTCAGCTCCCGCGCCGCTCAAACCCTGGTGCTGTTCATGACCTCGGTGCTCATCGCGGTCCTGCTGGTGGCTCCCCAGCCACCGGCAGCCCTCGGCTGGGAGCTGCTGGCTGTGGCCGCGGTCTCGGGCACAGCCCTGCTCATCTTGGACCGGCGAGCCGGTCACAGTACCGATCAAGGCGTGGCTCGTTACATCGAAAGGTTCTCACCCAACACGATCACCGCAGTGCTCGTTGCCGTTGCCGGGCTCACCTTCCTGCTGAAGGCAGGTGGTGGCTTGTACTGGCTGATCCCTGCCGCCGTGACGAGCCTCCTAGGCGGCGTGGTCAACGCGTGGCTGTTCCTTGTCAGGCTGACCAGCTAGTCCTGTTGACCCCCTGCTTGCAAAGCGGCGCTAATGGCGCGTGATCATGGTGCTGGTGCCTGGGCACAGAGCATCTGTATGTCATCGGGCGGCCGGGCCGGCGCGGGGCCGATGAGTTGGCCCCGCCTCGGAGGTCAACATGGTGGAGCCGGGGGCGTGGCCCTCCGGCTCGATCTCGAGCCTGGATGACCACCGGGAGGAACCGTGCGTGAGCTGAGGGTCGACATGTTCAGCACCATTGACGGGTATGGCGGTCCCGGCCCGCGGCCGGCCCCGTACTGGGGCTACGGCGCGCCGGGCCTGTACGAGTGGGTCAACGGGCAGCTTGCCGAGGAGCACGTCATGCTCATGGGCGCAAACACGTACCGGCAGATGTCCGAGATCGTCGCGGACGGCGACGACCCGTCGTTTCCCCGGATGGCGCAGCTTCCCAAGATCGTGTTTTCGAAGACGCTCAAACCACCGCTGACGTGGGCGAACACCACGATCATCGACGAGCCGCTCGCAACAGCCGTGCCCGCGTTGAAGGCCACGGCCGACGGCGTACCTATGCGGACCATCGGCAGCCGGTCCCTCGTTCGAAGCCTGTTCCGGCTCGGCCTGGTCGACCGGCTCCGCGTCATGGTCTTCCCGATGATCCACGGTACGGCCGGCGAGGAACCCGTCTTCACCGAGCTGCCCGCCGTCGACCTGGACCTCATCGGCACCACTGTGATCGACGAGCGTCTTGTGCTCCTCGACTACCGCATCGGCGGGGACTAGCGGCCGCGTTGGCGGGGACTAGCAAGACCCAATCAGGCCAGGACACGCCATGCCGACCGCTGGTGGTGCCAGCTTGTACAGATCCGTCTTCGAGGCGACTACGAGTACTACCGTGAACACTCAACCAGGCACTACGGCCATCAAGCTGGTTGTTCTGTAGTCCCAGGAACCTCAAGCGCTGCAAATACGCGTAGCGGGTCGAGATAGTCCCGCCAGTGGACGATCTTGCGATTCCTGATCGTCAACACGGAGATGTACCGGTTGCTGTAGGGCCGACCGGTTGCGACGGCCTTACCTTCCGACGCGTACTCCAGCGTCACCGTTGAGTCATCGGCGCGGTGAACACGCAGATCGAAACACCGGTCGAGGAAGAACACCGTGCGGTAGCCGCGGTAGAGCTCAATCAGCTTCTCGCGCCCTTCGACCCGGCGCGGGTAGTCGGGCACCGTGATGATGAACTCGAAGATGACGTCATCGGCCAGAAGATCGAAGAAGTGCTCGCCTTCGGCCAGCCCATCGAGCCCTGCCTCGATCACCCGGAAGAACGGCTCAAGGGCCCGGAAGTCCTCCATGTTTTCTACAGCGATCGGCCAAGCCTCCTCTCCGGGCTCCTCACGAGACCGGCCAGTGACTTGTACGGCATGTCCCTCTGACGCGCCAACCCTACGCGACCGTGTAGTCGTGTCGGATGAGCCACGTCTCGACGGGCTCTTACGTTGAGAGAGGACTGCCAGCTGATGCCACCCCTCTGATCACAACCATGCCCGCTCCTTCACCCAGCCGACTGCCTCCGCGGGTGGCTTGAGGTGACCGAATGACTGGTGGCCACGGGGTCCAGCGAGAGTCGCCCGTCGGAGCGTTGACGCAGCGCCTGGCGGAGCGCGTCGCGGGTCGCGAACGTGAGTAGCGCGGGCAGATCCGCGGTGAACGACCCCTTGACGTCGCTGGTGGAGTGCAGTTGGTAGGTCAGGCAGCCTCCCGGGAACAGGTCGTACCAGGTCGCCCTGAACTCGCCGGTGCGCGGCCCGACCCTCTGGTAGCGGCGGACCCCCGGCGCCGGGGACGGCGCCTGGACGGCGCCGGCCGGGTCGCAGGCAGCAGTCAGCCGCAGCACGACCGCGCTGGGGCCGGCCCGATCGTGGTTGAGGGTGACCACCGACCGGCCGTCGTTGACGGCCACCTCTGCCACCGTCCAGCCGGCCAGCGGTGACCGTATGCACGGCACCAGCGACGCCGACGGGACCGATTGTGCCTCCAGCCACAGCGACTCCAGATCCCCGCAGCCCAGGGCGTGGGTGCCGAGCGGGGCCTGGATGGCCCTCTTGTAACCGAGCAGGGGGGTCCAGTTCGCGGCGGCCACGACGAGCAGGAGCACGATTGCCGCCCACAGGCCGATTCTCCGGGCACTCCACCGCTGGACTCTGATCGGCTGCGGCGGGGCGGGCAGCAACCGGGTGAACTCGGCATGCAGGTCGCGACCTTGCGCGCGCAGCATGCGGCGCAGTTGCGAGGGCAATGCGAGCCCGCGGGCCGCGGCGAAGCCCTCGCTGATCTCCTCCACGCTGAAATGGCGCAGCGCCCGCCGGTAAACCTGCTCGGCACTGGAGTGCAGCGCCAGGCACAACATCATGTTGGCCAGGTCGACCGCCTGTCGCCAGGGGCTGGGGCGTGCCTCCGCGAAGGCCACGTCAATCAGCAGCATGTGCCCGTCGCGGACCAGCAGGTTGCCCGGCTTGATGTCGCGGTGCGCCAGCCCGGCGTGCCACAGCTTGCGAATGATCCCCAGGCCGTCGTCGATGACGCCGTCGTCGACTTCGGCGTCGCTGAGCTCTATCGCGCCATCGAAGAACTCGGTCACCAGCAGGTACTCCCGGTCTGGCGTGAGCTCGACAAAGCCGTAGGGGCCGGGGCTGGGCAGCCCGGCGTCCCTCATGACGCGCAGCGCGTAGTCCTCCTGCTCCACCAGCCGCCGCACGGTGTTGAACGGTTTCTCGTCCTCCAGCTGGCCGTACAGCAGCTCCCGGCCGAGCTTGTACCAGCGGTCGGCACGCAGGTGGCTGCGGGCGTAAAGCTTGCCGAACAGCTGCTCGGCTGGCGCGTCGCTGACCGTGATCCGCAGCGGGGTGGAGCCGGCCGAGCTGGCTAGCCCAAAAGGCTTGATCTCCCCGGCGGCCAAGCCCAACTGCTCCTCCAGGGCCCGGCGGATGGCCACCCCACGTGCCCCGCCGACGTCCAGATGGGCGCTGCGGCCCCGCCGGTATACGACCGGGAACACCTCGTCGGGGGCAAACCAGCGGAACGCCAGCAGCGGGATGGCGACCCCGATGCCCACCCCGACCAGCACGTCGGTGGGGGCGTCGACGCCCAGCGCGATCCGGGCGACCCCGACCAGCGCCACCAGCCCGGCCGCGGCCCACTTGCCGGTGTTGCGCCAGCGGCCCCCGGGCACCAGCGTGTACAGGACCGCAACCAGCACGGCCGCGAAGATCGCGACCTCCGCCGCCGGCATCGCCCAGCCACCCCAGCTGGTTCGCAGGTTCACCCCGAATGGCCGTGGCCGCCGCGCGGTCGTTGCCACCAGCACGTACGCCAGGGCGTTCACCAGCGGCCAGGCCACCAGCCACACCAGCAGATGGCGCCAGCGCCGCAAGATCAGCAATGCCAGCAACAACCCGGACTCCAGCGTGGTCAGAGTCCACCATGAACCGCCGTACGCCAAGCCCTGCCAGAGCACCTCCAGACCGGGCGCGTGCAGCTCGCCAAGCCTCCGCACGACGGCGTCGTCGGCGACCGTGACCGCCACGGCGGGACCACGCAGCCCAGGAGCAAACACCGCCAGCGCCAGCCCAACCAGCACCACCGCGGCCACCAGCCAGCCCACCCCGCTCGTCCGCAAGTGATGCGGCAAAGGCGGTGGCGCCCCGGTCGGCCGCCGCCGCCGTGACCGGACAGCCTTCCGCGGGGTGAGGTTGGCCGACGCGGCGCCCGTTGGCGTCGACTGGTCCGAGGGCGCGTCCATCACCTGTCCCAACGGATAGCTCAGCCAGCGCGAGGGCCGTCCTTACGGGCTTCCTCCCAGCCATTATCTGCCCGCACGCTACGGGCTGCCACCCGTGCCAGTTCCTAGGGGCGGGCGGCCACTTATGGGCACACGCTTTGGGGCGGCCGGATAAGGGCGCAGCATCCGGTTTCATTACTCATGATCAGCCGCCATCACGCCAGGATCCTCGCCCGGTGGCAGTCACCGTTCTGACGAGCGTGCCTGTGTCCGCGCACTTGGCCGTGCTGGGCCTGTGGGGCCGGTGGTTCCAGCTGTTTCTCACCGTCGCGGGCCTGGTGGCGGTGATCACCGCCGTGCTGGCCGGCGTGGCCGCCGGCGTCCTGGCCGCCACCGCCTCCGATCGATCCCTCGCGATATCGCTGGCCGCCGGTGCCCTCACCGGCCTTCTCGTACTGACTGCCCTGACGCGGATTCAGAGCATCGCGTGGCGCCGCGCGGACGCCGCACCGCTCTTCGAGGACCGCAAACGGCCCGAATGAATGCCGACCCGACTCGACAATGAGCTCGCAGGTCAGGAACGTGCCCCAAACCTTGCTCTCGACGTGGATATCGGTCTGGGTTCGCTCACCCTTCGGGTGTGGTGGCCAAGGCCATGTCCAGGAGCGTCTTGGCGGCTCGCCGGGCATCCGTGAACGCCTCCGTGTCGTTGCTGGAGGCTGCCAGCGCGTTGGCGCCCTCGAAGATCACGGCGAGTTGCCTGCCGAGGCTCTCCGGGTCGGCTGCTCCGGCCTCGGCGGCAATGGCCACGAGGCGATCGCGGAAGGCGCGCTTGTGCCGCTGCGCGAGACGGGCGACTTCCGGGAGCTCTCCGGCGCCCTCCACGGCGGCGTTGTGGAAGGGGCAGCCGCGCAGGGGCGCCGGCGAATTGCTCTCCGGCGGGGCGAAAATCGCCAGCAGTCGCTGCGCCGCGGTCTGGTCGCCGCGCTCCAGCGCTGCTTCGGCGGCGAGCGGCTTCTCCGACTCGAACCGGCGAAGATACTCCTCCACCAGCGCGTTCTTGGTCGGGAAGTGCACGTAGAAGGTCCGGGGCGAGACGTGCGCGGCCTCCATGAGCGCCGCCACTCCGGTGGCGTGGATGCCACGTGTGTAGAAGAGCTCCTCCGCGGCCTGCAGGATGCGCTCACGCGCGCCGCGCCCGCCGCGGGCCGCCCGGGTGGTTGATGCCGGTGTCCCCATGTCCATAAGTATAGCGAACGCTTTACATCTGTTGCGAGGGCGTGTAGCTTGGACGCAGGTAAAGCGATCGCTTTACTTTGGTACCTGGGCAGTGGACCACTTGAGAGGACCATGACCATGAGCTCGACCGACGGACTCACGCACGACGTATTCATCAACGACCCGCCGCCGCAGGACAACGGCGTCCTCCCGAACGGAGAGCCGAGGCTCTTCCCCCCTCTCGCGAGCACCTTGATCTCCGGCGCCCAGGACGCCGTGCTCATCGACCCGGGCTTCACGGCCGAGCGGGTGCGCGTGCTGGGCGACTGGGTCGCCAGCAAAGACCGGAACGTGACGGACATCTTCATCACGCACGGCCATGGCGATCACTGGTTCGCCACCGGATTGCTGGCGGAGCGGTTCGGCGCACGCGTCGTAGCGACCGCGGGAACGATCAGCCAGATGCACGCCAACGTCGCCGCGCGGCCGTTCGTCTGGGACAAGGTATACCCGGGCATTCCACCCTCCCCGGTGACCGCGGTGACGGTGCCCGACAACCAGCTCACGCTCGAAGGCAAAGATCTCGTCATCGTCGAGGTCGGGCACACCGACACCGAGGCGACCAGCGTCTTGCACGTTCCTGATCTCGGGCTCGTCGTGGCCGGTGACGTCATCTACAACGGCGCCCACCTGTACCTCAGCGAGTCTTCGCTCGCAGGCCTCAACAAATGGCGCTCCGCGATCGACCAGGTCGAGGCGCTGGGCGCTCGCCACATCGTCGCCGGCCACCAGGACTCGAAACTCGACGACGACGCGGCACGCACGATCGCCGACACACGGGAGTACCTCGACGTCGCCGAGGAACAGTTGCGCACCCAGAACACCGCCGCCGAGTACTTCAACGCGATGGTCGAACGCTACCCGGACAGGCTCGGACGCACCGTCCTCTGGGCAACAGCCCAGGCTGTGTTCGGCATTCGCGAACACCCCGGAGAAGACCCGACCCAGTTCATCGCCGCGGGCTGGCTCTAACCGCGCCAGCCCGGCCGTGGAGGTGGCGGCGACCACCGCCGCCACCTCCACGAAGGCTGCACGGCCCGGCCAACGTCGTGTAATACGACCTGTACGCCGTGACAAGGCACGATCCCGAACTGAGTCCGCCATTCCGCCGTCCTCCCCGCAGGCGCCGCATCCTTGGGAGTGGTCGCCGAGCCAAGGCTGGCGAAGTCACCGCGCAGCGGCGCCCGCATGGGCGGGCTTGAGGCGGTGACCGCGGGCTGGAGAATTAGGAGCGGGAGGAAGACGACAACGGCAGTACCGGTCGCCTAACGGTGAGCCAGTCTGATCTGGGCGAGCTGTCTGGCTACGGCGGTGCGCCCGGTGCTCGCGCCCCGACGTGCGCTCAGCAGTCAAACACCAACCAGCAGATCTCGTTCCGCAACCGCTGGTCGTCAAGAACGAGCTCGCGAATCGCCTCCGGGAGCTGGTCACGCTGCCACTGGCATTCGAGTCGCCCTGCGGCCCCGCCCTCGCCTTCTGCCGCAGCAGCACGTGCTGCCTTGATCGCGTAGGCGGCCGCACCGAGCTCGTGCGCGGCGACGTGCGCGACGG
>DAITAE010000093.1:0-11007 GCA_036824445.1 Streptosporangiaceae bacterium
TTGGACGAGGAGGACGCGCCACTGATGGCGACGGGAGAAGGACTCGGCACTTCCGCCGCGTATGCCCTCGACCCGGAGCGGACGCCGCACACCTACCTAGAACTGGGGGCGCTGCCAACAGCCGTGCCCTGCGCACGCTTGCACGTCAAGCACGTGCTGCGGGAATGGGAGATGCCGGCGCTCGCCGACACCGTGGAACTGGTCGTGGCTGAGCTGGTCACCAACGCGATGCAGGCATCGGCCGGCCTGACCAGCAGCCAGTTCGCCGGGCGCTGGGCCCCCGGGCTCCCGCCGGTGCGGCTATGGCTCGCCTCCGACGGCCGGCACGCCGTGGTCCAGGTCTGGGATGCCAATGACAGGCTCCCGGTCCGCGAGACCGTTCCGCTCGACGCCGAGACCGGGCGGGGCCTGCTGCTCGTCGAGTCCGTTGCCGATGAGTGGGGGTCATACACGCCGGAAGCCTCCAGCGGCAAGGTGGTCTGGGCAGTGATCAGCGAACGGCACCTGAATCCAGTGTGACCTGCCTGAACCGGCGCGCACCGGACCTGTAACCGATTCCGCTGCCAGGCCGCAACCCGGTCCGCTATCCGGAATGGCGGTTGAGGAACGCCAGCGTCCGGGCGTTGAACTCGGGAACGTTCTCGTAGATCGGGGCGTGTGCGCAGCTGTCGAAGATGGTGACCTCCGAGCCCCGTATCCCTTCGGCAAGCGGTTCGGCGAAGCGGGTCGAGCAAACGATGTCGTGGCGGCCGAACGTGATGAGCGTCGGCGCCTGGATCAGCCCCAGAACGCCGTGGGCGTCATGGGCCAGCACCGCCTCCGACTGACGCAGGAAGGCGTCCACCGGCGGCATCGGGCGGCCGCGCACGAAATCAGCCAGTGAGTCGATGTACTCGGGCCGCGCCGCGTAAAGCTCCGGGGTGAAGCACCACGGGAAGATCCCCTTGATCACCATGTCGGTGACGCTGTCCAGCGCCTGCGCCATGATCCGCCAGCCTTCGACTATCACGCGCAGGAAGGGGTCGGTGCGGGGCCAGCCGCTGTGCAACGACAGCGACTTCACCCGGTCCGGATGCTTGGCGGCCAGCCACATGCCGGTCGCCGCGCCGAGGGACAGGCCGGCGACGTGCGCACGGTCCAGGTTGACCGCCTGCATGAACGCGGCGATGTCGTCGGCGAGCAGTTCGGTGGTGTAGGCGCCCTCCGGCTTGCTGCAGAGGCCGGCCCCGCGCAGGTCCACGGTGAAACAGGTGAAGTGCTTCGCGTACTCCGCCACCTGGAACGCGTAGCACGCCTGGTCGGCCGCGAGGTACGGGATCAGCACCAGGGGCTCGCCGTCGCCCTGTACCTCGTAGTAGATGTCGATGCCGTTCGCCTGGACGGTTGGCATGGGATCCCTCCGCTCGAACTCGGTTGCCGCCGGTAAGCCAGCGATCCGATGGTGCCACTATTCGCCCGGTCGACGGCCATGGCCAGAGCGGACCGATTACCGTGGCCGGGCGCGGCATCCTGAGCCGGCGGCCGCGGCGGCCCGGGCTAGTGGCTGTCCGTCCAATGCGGCCCGGTCACCGCCCAGCGGGCATCCCACGCGGCGAGCCTCCGCCGGTCCAGCACCCATCGCACGAGGAACCCGAGCACGGCGAGCACGACAGCGACGGCGCCGGCGGCCAGCGATGCCGCCAGAACTATCCCGTCCACCACGTCGCTCCGCTGCAACGGGGAAGGAACCGGCCGCCCGGAGCGGTCGATCCATACCGGCACCGTGCTGCCCGCGACGGCGTTCGCGGGCGCGTGGACCTCGCCGGCTCGCGATGTCCCGTCCGGCGCCGTCCACCGCGCTGGCACCAGAGGCCGCAGCGCTACCTCGAACATGGGATTGACCGACGACGGCGCCTGCCGGAGCAGGACGGCCGTCACACGGTGCCAGCCCGCCTGGGCATGCTGGGCACGAAGGCCGCTCGCAGCGGCCGCCTGGCCGGCCGTGAGCGCCGCCAGTGGGGCGCCGGTCAGGAAGGTGGCGATCAGGAGGACCATAACGGCGGCTTCCACCCGGTCAGCGGTACGCCGGAGCGGATTGCTGTCCGGGCGCCACCTGCGCGCCAGCACGCGCAGCCGGCCGCCCCTCGTTCTCCATCGCCGCATTCGCGGTGTCCTCCCAGCTGTGAGGCTCAACAGGTCCCGCAGGCCCTCGGGTTCCCGCTGCTGCCGCACGCTCCCCATGTAAGCTCCCCCGGTGCGGGCAGTCTACGAGGTGGGCGGGACTGGGAAGCACCGGCAGTCCGTCATGGGGGAAGGAGACGCACGATGAGCGGGTCGAAGCAGCAGCAGGTCAGCGAGCTCTTGCACGAGGCCGGGGAAACCCACCATCGCGTGTACCGGATCGTGGACGGTGCGGACGACGACTGGGCGACCTGGTACTCGGACTGGCTCGTCAACCTCTCCGAACTGCCAGCGCTGCTGGGCGCCAAGCCTGCCCGCAGCGAGCTGACCTACCTGCTTGTCGGGCTGGACAAGCAATACGCGGCGGAGGCTCCCGGCGAGCCGTGGGAGGCCTACTACGCCCGGCGGATCATCGAGCAGCTGGCGCGCTGACCCGCGCTGCGGCCGCTGTCCGCTCCGGGGGGCCAGGACCGGACGGGAACATCCAAAACATGCCTGACGGCCCTGGCGCCACACCGGCCACTCCAGCATGCTGGTACGCATGCATACCCAGGAGCCTTCGCTTCAGTCGCCTTCTGCCGCGATGATGACCAGGTCGTGGCAGGCGAGCCTGTTCGTGGGGATCGTGACGCTGATACTCGGGATCATCGTCGCCGCCCACCCAACGGGCTCGCTCAACGTCATCGCCGTCCTGCTCGGCATCCTCTTGATCTTCTCTGGCATCTTCCACCTGATCCGGGTGTTCGACACCAGCGAGCCACACCGGGTCTGGCTCGGCATCGCCGGCCTGCTGTTCATCGTGGCAGGGGTGATCTTGATCAGGCACCTGCACCTGACCAGGGCGCTCATCGGCTTGTTCATAGGGATCACGTGGATCATCCAGGGCGTGGTCGCCCTGATCGCGGGCATATCGGGAGGTTCCCGTGAGGGGCGCGGCTGGTGGATCGCCTTCGGCGTGATCAGCATCATCGCGGGCATCGTGGTCACCGCCACCCCGGCCTCCTCGCTCAGCGTCCTGGCCATCCTGTTCGGGATCTGGTTCATCGTGATGGGCATCTTCGAGATCATCGGGGCGTTCATGATCCGCCGCGCGCTCCGCACGGAAGGCCCGCCGCCCGGGTGATCACGGTGCGGGCCCGGCCCGGCGGCCGTTCAGCCGCTGCGCGGGACCCGCCGTGACCGGGTGCTTGAATGGGAGCGGTGACGGCGCCCGACGGCCATTTCGGGGGTGACCCCCTCCGGCTGATCTTCGCCGTCTGCCATCCGGCGCTGCCGGCCAGGGACAGGGCCGTGCTCATGCTCCGCCGGCTGGGCGGGCTGACCATCGCTGAGATCGCCCGGGGCCTTCGCGTCCCCGAGCGGGCCCTGGCGAGCCGGGCCGGGCACGCGGAGCGGGTACTTAGCGAGGCGAGGGTCCCGTTGGGTGTGCCGGTGGGAGCCGAGCGGGCTGCCCGGCTGTCCTCCGTCCTGGAGGCCATCTACCTCATCTTCAACGCGGGGCGCACCGGTCCCACGGCCGGTGGCACGACCCGCCCCGACCTGTGCGGGGAGGCGCTGCGGTTCGCCCGGCTGCTCGACGGGCTCGCGCCAGGCGAGCCGGAGGCCCTCGGCCTCGTCGCGCTGGTACACCTCCAGGCCGCCCGGTTGCCGGCCCGGACCGGCCCCGGCGGGGAGCCGGTCCCGCTCCTCGACCAGGACCGGAGTCGCTGGAGCAGGCCGCTCATCCGCCGCGGCCTGGCGGCGCTCCGCCGGGCGGAGGCGCTGGGAGGGACGCCGGGGCCGTACGCGCTGCTGGGGGCCATCGCCGCCTGCCACGCGAGAGCAGCCTCCGCCGCGGATGCCGACTGGGTGCGGATCGTCACGCTGTATGAGGCGCTGTCCACGCTGACACCGTCACCACTCGTCGAGCTGAACCGGGCCGTCGCGCTCGCCATGGCGTACGGCCCGGCGGCCGGGCTCGCGCTGGCCGATGCCCTGGCGGCCGAGCCGGCGCTCCACGACGACCATCTGCTGCCCAGCCTCCGCGGAGACCTGCTGGCCAAGCTCGGCGAGCTCGACGCGGCCCGCCGGGAGTTCGAGCGGGCCGCCGCGCTGGCCCGCGACCGCCGGCAACAGGCCGTGCTGCTGAGCCGGGCCGGCGCCTGCGGCCGGTCCCCGGGGTGACCGGCCGCAGGCGCCGTTCCGCGGGTGACACCGGTCAGCGCGGCCCGGTGCCCCCGCCCAGCGCCTCACGCAGCTGGCCGGCGATCCGCGGCACGGCTTCCCCGATCGGGTCGCGGACGACCTCGGCCGCGATCGCGTCGTAGGGCGTGGGGTCACGGTTGACGATCACCAGAGCCGCGCCCGCACCGACGGCAAGGCCGCATAGCGATGCGGCAGGCTCGACGGTCAGCGTGCTGCCAACCGCGAGGAACACATCGCACGACGCCGCCGCCTGCCCGGCGCGCGCGAACACGTCCGGGTCCAGTGGCTGGCCGAACATGACGGTCGCCGATTTCAGGATCCCCCCGCACCTGGCGCACCCCGGGTCCTCGTCCCCGGCCTCGACCCGGGCCAGGGCGCCGGCCATCGGGGACCGGTCACCGCAGGACACGCACACCACGCTGAACATGGTTCCGTGCAGCTCGATCACCCTGTCCTGGGGCGTGCCCGCCTTCTGGTGCAGGCCGTCGATGTTCTGCGTGATCACCGAGGTGACGAGCCCGGATCTGGCGAGATCCGCCAGTGCCGTGTGAGCGCGGTTGGGCTCGGCGTGCCAGGCTGGGTTGTCGCGCCGCGCCAGCCAGGACCGGCGGCGTACCGCCGGGTCGCTGACGTAGGTCTGGTAGGTGGACAGTTTCTCGGCGCCCGGGTTCTTGGTCCAGATGCCCTGCGGCCCGCGGAAGTCCGGGATACCCGAGTCGGTGGAGATCCCCGCCCCCGTCAGCACCGCGACCGCCCTTGCGCCCCGCGCCCACGGCGGCACCCCGTCGGCGCTGGCGGCATGCTCGGCACGGCCCATCTTGCGATCCTCGGCCAGCCGGCACGCCTGATGCAAACCGGCGCCGGGGCGGCGGCAACCGGGCGCTGCTCTCCGGTTTGCGCCGCCCCGGGGATCGGCCGGTTACCGCACTGGGTCGCGGTTGAAGAGCTTTGTCGCCCAGAGGTAACCGACCAGCGCGATGCCGCCACACCAGGCGACGGCGATGATCGCGTTGCTGCCGATCGGGGTCCCCAGCAGCAGGCCCCGCAGGGTTTCGGTGATCGGCGTGAAGGGCTGGTACTCGGCGAACCAGCGCACGCCGGCCGGCATCGAGTCGGTGGGGACGAAGCCGCTGCCGAGGAACGGCAGCAGCAGCAGGAACATCGGGAGGTTGCTGGCGGTCTCGACGCTCTTGCTGACCAGGCCAAGGGCGGCCGACAGCCAGATGAGGGCGAAGCTCATCATCGCGAGGACGCCAGCGGCGGCGATCCATGCGGCCAAGCTCGCGGTGGGCCGGAACCCGACCAGCGCCGCGATACCGATGACGACGGCGACGCCGAGCATGCTCTGAATCATGCTGCCGAGGACGTGGCCGGTCAGCACCGAGGCGCGGGAGATAGCCATGGTGCGGAACCGGGCGACGATGCCTTCGGTCGTGTCCATAGCGACCGATATCGCCGTTGCCTGCGCCGCGGCGGCCACGGTCAGCAGGATGATGCCGGGGGTCACGTAGTTGACATAGACGGCCCGGCCGCCTGCCACGCCGCCGAG
Source organism: Streptosporangiaceae bacterium (assembly GCA_036824445.1). Lineage (GTDB taxonomy): Bacteria > Actinomycetota > Actinomycetes > Streptosporangiales > Streptosporangiaceae > UBA9676. The sequence goes on from DAITAE010000093.1 coordinate 5,894, forward strand.
CCCGGTGCCGAGCGTGCCGCCGAAGACGTAGACGAACAGCAGCAGGAAGATGACCGGCATGCCGAGGATCAGCAGTGTCATGGAGGGATAGCGCTGCATGTGCCGGAGATTGCGGCGCAGCATCGTTGCCGAGTCGGTGACGGCATGGGAGAGGGTGCTCATCGCTGGGGCTCTTTCTCGGTGCTGGGGTGGCCGGTGAGGGCGAAGAAGACGTCGTCGAGGTCGGGGGTGTGGATCGACAGGCTGCCGGCCTCGATGGCCGTGTGGTCGAGCCGGTCGAGCAGAGTTCGCAGCGACCGCAGGCTGCCGTCGCCGGGCACCTGCAGGGTGAGCGCCTCGTCGTCCCGCGACGCGGTGCCGAGGGCGTGGGCTGCCGATTCCAGATCGCGTGGGTCGGCGAACTGGAGCCGGATGTGCCCGCCGGGGATGCGGTGCTTGAGCGACTCGGGGCTGCCCTCGGCGACGATCCGGCCGTTGTCGAGGACCGCGATCAGGTCGGCGAGCTGATCGGCCTCGTCCAGGTACTGGGTGGTGAGGAAGATCGTGATGCCGTCGGCGGCGAGGCCGCGGATGATCTGCCACACGGCGCGTCGGCCACGCGGGTCGAGCCCCGTGGTCGGCTCGTCGAGGAAGATCAGGCGTGGGTCGCCGACCAGGGTCATCGCGAGGTCGAGCCGGCGCCGCATGCCCCCCGAGTAGGTCGCCGCCGGCTTTTTCGCCACATCGGCCAGGTCAAAACGGTCCAGCAGGGAGGCGGCGCGCCGCCGGCCCTCGTCACGGCGCAGGTGGTGCAGGTCCGCCATCAGCAGCAGGTTCTCCTGGCCGGTGAGGAGGTTGTCGACCGCCGAGAACTGGCCGGTGACGCCGATCGCGGCGCGGACCGCGTCGGGATCGTTCGCCAGGTCGTGGCCGGCGACCCACATCTCGCCGCCATCGGCGGTGATCAGGGTGGACAGGATGTGCACCATGGTGGTCTTCCCGGCACCGTTGGGGCCGAGCAGTGAGAAGATCGCCCCTTCGGCGACGTTGAGGTCGATCCCGTCGAGCACCACGTTGTCGCCGAACGACTTCCGCAGCCCGGTGACCGAAATCGCGGTCCGGGTGGCGGTCATTGTTGTCATCACTCTTCCTTCCAAACGTCCGGTCCAGGTTCAGGAGCGGTGGATCACGATGTCGCCGTAGCTGGTGCGGGCGCGCACCTCGACGGTCTGGTCGGACGGCCCGGGGCTTTCGGAGGCATCCATCTGGTTGCGGATGTGGCCGAACTCCGTGTGAACGTCAAGCCGGGCGGCGGTGCCGGCCTGGATGCCGACCTCGATCTCGCCGAAACTGGTCTTGAGTGAGGCCGAGCCGCGCCGGACCCCGCCGACCCGGACGTCACCGTTGGCGGTGCTGGCGTTGACGTCGGCGTTCGCGTGGTCGACGGAGATGCTGCCGTTGGCCGCGTTCACCCGCAGGTCCCCGGCGACCTCGCCGACCCAGCTGTCGCCGTTGGAGTTCTTGATCACCGCGGTGCCGTCGATCTCGCGCAGGCGCACCCTGCCGGACCCGGTGCTGACCTCGGCCGGGCCCGCCACCCGGTCCACCGAGATGGCGCCGGCGCCTGTGTTCAGGTCGAGCGGGCCGGTGTCCTCGAGCTGGATGTCGCCGGCCGCGGTCTTGACCCGGCACTCACCGAGGCGGCCTGCGCCGTGGAACGCCGCGACCGAGGCGTCGCCGTGCACGTGCGAGCCCGCCGGCAGGTCGATCGTCACGTCGATCGAGCCGGGCTTGCCGAAGATGCTGAGGCTCCGCTGTCTCGGCGCCCGGACGAGCAGCCTGCCGGCGGCGTACTCGACCCGGGTCTGCTCTGCGGCCCGCACGTCCTGGTCGTGCGAAGCGTCACTCGGGCGTATCTCCACGACCGTGTCGCCACGGTCGCTCGCGGTGATGCGGGCGTCGCCGACGACCAGGTCAATTACGGCCGCAATCGGCTCGGGGGTGTCGAAGGTGGGCATGGTGATTCCTCCTGATGGGTTAGCTCGGGGGTCTGCCGCTGGCGGAAACCGGTGGCGGGTCGTGGCGGGCCGCATGGTGTTACCGCACCCAGCCGGTGTAGCGCTGCCCGGCCCGCGGCGCGCGCCGGCCGGAGCGGCTGCCACGGTCGTCGGCCTCCAGCGCGGCCACGGCCGCGCGGACGAGCCAGGCGTTGACCGAGAGCCCGGCCTGAGCGGCTGCCTCTTCGATTCGGCCCTTGAGGTATTCGGCGAGGCGGAAGCTGATCCGCGCCGTCGCCCCTTCGTCGCCCTCCGGTGAAACCGGCGGCGGGACGTCCGCGGCGGGCGGGCCAGGCTCGTCGAACGAGTGATCGGCCGGCGGGGGCGTCACCACGAAACTGGGCTCACGCCCACGGAGGCGGAGGTCCACCGAGCCCGGGGCGAGGTCCCGCGTGATCTCCGCCGCAGCCGTCGACAGTGCGTCCAGCAGGACGAGCCGCACCGCCGAATCCAGCGGCGCGGTGAGCCGCTCGGCGAGCGCGCGGGCGTCATCCCCCCCGGCCTCGGCGGCCACCGCAAGCTCATGGCGGAGGTTGTCGACATAAGATGTCAAATCCATGACGCCATTATGACATCATTGTGACGTCATTGCAAGCCAAGCCTGCGTCAGCCTGACGTCAATCTGCCGCCAGCGTCGGCGGCGGCCGGTCACTACCGCGGCCGGACGGGCCCGGCTGACCTCCGGTATCGGTTCGGCCACGAATCATGACTGGGCTTGCCTGTCGGCCTGACCTGGCCTTGAATTGAGGTTCACAAAGTGGCTACCTCCGCAGCGTGAGCAGGGCAAGTGCGATGAATGATGGTTCATCGACGGGGACGGCTCTCCCCCCGCCCGGCCGACGTCCGGACGTGCTGGAGGTCCGCGGCGTCACGGTCCGTTTTGGCGGCCTCACCGCGCTGGACGCTGTCACGCTCGCCGCTGCCCCGCGCCAGGTCACCGGGATCATCGGCCCGAACGGGGCGGGCAAGACCACCCTGCTGAACGTGCTGTGCGGCTTCGTCCGGCCGCAGTCCGGGGAGGTGAGCCTCGGCGGAACCTCCCTGACGGGGCTGGCACCGCACCGGCTCGCCTCCCTGGGGATCGCCCGCACGCTCCAGGGCGTCGGCCTGTTCCGGCGGCTCACCGTCCTGGAGAACGTGATGGCCGGGGCCACTTGCCACGCCCGGGCCGGGTTCTGGCCCGCACTGCTCGGCCTGGCCCGTTCCGACCGGGACGAGCGCGCGCTGCGGCAGCGGTCGCTGGCGGCGCTCGACCGGCTAGGCGTGGCCGACGAGGCCGAGCGCCTGCCCGACCAGCTCGCCTACGGCCTGCGCAAGCGGGTCGCGCTCGCACGGGCGCTTGTCGCCGGGCCCCGGGTGCTGCTGCTCGACGAGCCGGCCAGCGGGCTGTCGGAGGCCGAGCTCCCCGAGCTGGGGGACCTGATCGCTCAGCTCGCGGCGGACGCCTCGGTCGTCGTGGTCGAGCACCGGATGGACTTGATGATGTCGGTCTGCCGGGCGATCGCCGTCCTTGACTTCGGCAAGCTCATCGCGCACGGGACGCCGGAGGCCGTGCAGGCCGACCCGGCGGTCACCGCCGCCTACCTGGGCGCCGAAGGCATCGGCGAAGGGAACGGTGAGCCGGCCGATGGCTGACCAGTCAGCGCTCGCGGTGGAGGACGTCGTCGCCGGTTACGGCGGCGTGCTCGCGCTGCGGGGAGTCTCCCTGTCCGTGCGGCCCGCCACGATCACGGCGGTGCTCGGCGCGAACGGCGCGGGCAAGACCACCCTGCTGACCACCATCAGCGGGTTCGTCCGGCCCCGGCAGGGCCGGATCACCCTGGATGGCGCCGACCTGACCCGCCGCCGTCCCGAGGAGATCGCTCGTGCCGGGCTGGCGCATGTCCCCGAAGGGCAGGGAGTGATCACCGAGCTGACGGTGGAGGAGAACCTGCGGCTCGGCGCGCTCTGGCGGCACGGGCGCAGCGACCGGGCGTCCGCGCTGGCGGACACCTACCGGCGGTTCCCCATGCTGGCGGCGGCGCGCGGCCGCAGTGCCAGCACCCTGTCCGGCGGGGAGCGGCAGATCCTGGTCATCGCCCGCGCCCTGATGGCCCGGCCCCGGGTGCTGCTGCTCGACGAGCCGTCGCTCGGGCTGGCGCCGAAGATCGTCACCCAGGTCATGAGCCTGATCCGGCGGCTGCGCGACGAGGCCGGGCTGACCGTTCTGCTGGTCGAGCAGAACGCCCGCAGCGCGCTCGCCATCGCCGACCGGGGGATCGTGCTCAACCTCGGCCGGGTGGTCGCCGCCGAAAACGCGACGGTGCTCGCCGCCGATGTCGGGCTCCGCAAGCACTATCTCGGGTTCTAGCGCAGCTCAGGGAGGTTGCCAACGGTGCGGGAATTCGTCCAGTTCACCCTCGGCGGCATCAGTTTCGGCATGGTCTACTCGGCGATCGCGCTCTCCCTGGTGCTGATCTGGCGTGGCACCCGCATCCTCAACTACGCGCAGGGCGCCATGGCGATGCTCACCACCTACATCGCCTTCACCGTCATCGGCCACACCGGCTCCTACTGGGCCGGGTTCGCCGCCGCGCTGGCCGCCGGCCTGGTACTCGGCGCGGTGATCGAGCGGACCGTCATCCGCCCGGTGGAGAACAAGCCGCCGCTCAACGCGGTCGTGGTGACGATCGGGCTGCTCGTGTTCCTGGAAGGGCTGGCTGGCATCATCTACGGCGGCCAGTACCGCTCCTTCCCGGCCGCCTTCTCCATCACCGGCCTGCGCGCGGGGTCGGTCCCCCTCGGAATCTCCCGTAACGATGTCTTCGTGGCCGGTGCCGTGCTCGCCGCCGCACTCGCCCTCGCCGCGCTGTTCCGCTACACCTCCGCCGGGCTGCGGCTGCGGGCGGCCGCCTTCAACGCCTATGCGGCGCGGCTGCTCGGGGTCCGGGTGGGGCGGGTGCTCACCCTGGGCTGGGCGCTCGCGGGGCTGATCGGCGCCCTGGCCGGGGTACTGGTCTCGCCCGCCACGTTCCTCTACCCCGCCAGCATGGACTCCATCTTCGTGCTCGGCTTCACCGCGGCGGTGATCGGCGGGCT
>DAITAE010000094.1:0-10987 GCA_036824445.1 Streptosporangiaceae bacterium
AGCACGTTGCCTACGTGCTCGCCACCAGGGGCGAGGCCGGCATCGAGGGCATGGCCCCCGATGTGGTCGGCCCGCTGCGGGTGGAAGAGGAACGGCGCAGCGCCGCCCTGGTCGGCGTGAGTGAGGTCGACTTCCTCGACCACGCTGACGGGCTGGTGGAATACGGCGTCGCGCTGCGCCGCGACCTGGCCGCCGCCCTGCGCCGCCACCAGCCCGAGGTGGTCATCACCGCGAACTTCGACCTGACCTGGGGCGACGAGGGGCCGGTCAACCACTCCGATCACCGGGCGGTCGGTCTGGCCACGCTGGACGCCTGCCGGGACGCGGCCAACTCCTGGCTGTTCCCCGACGCTGGCCCGGCATGGCACGGCATCCGGGCTATCTACGTGGCCGCCACCGGCAACCCCTCCCATTACGTCGACACCACCGCCACGATCGAAGCGGGCATCGCGTCACTGCGAGAGCACAAGGCCTACCTCGACGGCCTGGGCCGCGACTTCGACCCGGACGAGTTCCTGCGCAACATGGGCGGGTTTGTCGGCCTCGCCGCTGGGTGCGAGTACGCCGTCGGCCTCAGGCGCTACCCGGTCTGAACGGCGCCGGCTTCCCCCGCCCCCCCGCCCGCCGACCGGCGGCCGGGCGTTCGGTGGGCTAGCGGCGGGTGAGCACGATCCAGACCTGGCCGGGGGCGAAGGTGGCCGACCGGCCGGACGCCGTAGTGAAGGTCGTGCCGCCGCCCGCGCGGGGCCGTGACCAGCGGGCGGTCCAGGCCCTGCCGTTGCGGAGGATCACCGCGCTGCCGGATCCGGTGCTCTGCGCGTGGGGTGCGCGGCCGCCCCGCTCCAGGAACCGGGAGGTGCGGACCGTCGTGTGCTGGATCACCACAGTAGCGGGCGACAGGCGCACGCCGCTGGCGGTGATCGCGGGCCTGCCGCCCATCGACACCACCCAGCGGCCCCTTGCCGCCGACCAGGTGAAGCGGAACGAGGCCGCCGGGTACGACACCGACGCCGACCGGGTGACGCGTCCACCGGGCGGTGGCGGGCCGAACCGGAACCCGATGCTGCGCGCCTTGCTGGCGTCGGGTGCCTGCGCGACCAGCCGCCGGGTGTGCGCGTACAGGTTGTACGGAGGGAGCCTGCTGGGATCGTGGTAGTAGCCACGGGTGGTCCCGGCGTACAGGTCCACGATCCGGGCGGTCCGGCGGATGTGGGGAAGCAGCGCTGGCGTGGCGCCCGAGTAGGCGAAAGCCGACCGCCCGAACTGCCGCAGCAACGATAGGTCTTCCTCCCGTGCGCTGCGGACCGGGCCGACCGCGAGGGGATAACGGGACGAGAAGACCGCCAGCAGCCGGCTCAGCCCGCCCTCGACCGGCAGCACGTACACGATGTCCGCCCAGGCGAGCCCGGTCCACGGCCGCCCGAGCGCGGTGTTGTCGATCTTCACGGCGAGCACCCGGTTCAGCGAGGACACCGGCTTGCCGGTGAAGGGCGACCGCAGCTGGGGCGAGGGCGCGGGCGTCGCCGCCGTCTGCCGCACCGCGCCACCGCTGCCCCGCACGAGCAGCGCACCAACCACCAGGTTGGTCAGGACGATGGCCGCGGCGACCGTGAGGGTGATCCTCTGCCGAGTCCACACCATGACCCCACCCAGCCCCCGCGAAGGCAACCGCTGGTTATTGAGATACCCGCCATTTCCCGCTGCGGCACCGCCCGGCGGCCGGCTACCGGTAGGCCAGCACCACCCAGACCTGGCCCCGGGCGAAGGTCATCGGCTGGCCGGATGCGGTGCTGAAGGTCGTGCCGCCGTTCGCGGTCGGCCGTGACCAGTGCACGGTCCAGGCCCTCCCAGCGCGCAGGACGACCCCGCTGCCGGACCCGGTGCTCTCCGCGAACGGCGGGCGCCTGCCGTACTCCTTGAAGCGGGAGGTGCGCACCGTCGTGTGCTGGATCACCACGGTCGCGGCGGAAAGCCGGGCGCCGTTCGAGCTGACCGCCGGCGTGCCGTCCATGGACACCAGCCAGCGCGCCTTCGCCGCCGACCAGGTGAAGCGGAACGTGGCCGCCGGGTAGGACACCGACGCAGACCGGGTCGGCCGCCCGCCGGGCGGCGGCGCGCCGAACCGGAACCCGATGCCGCGCGCCTTGCTCGCGCCGGGTGCACCGTGCGCCGTGCGCGGCCGTACCTCTTAGCTACCATTTTGCCGGGTATCAGACGTATTGCCCCGGCACCGCAAGCCTGGCCGCCGACACGGCGGTTTCCGCGCTCAGCCGACCGGCCAGGTGTGCACCGGATCGCCCGCGTGCATGAGGGCCAGGTAGCGCTGCGTCATTTCCCGCAGGGCGGCCTCCCGGTCCAGCCCGTTGCGCCCCTGGAGCCGGTGCACCGTTTCGGTCTGCCAGGTGGCGCCGGTCCGGCCGGTCAGGCAGCGCTGCTCGATCACTCCCAGCATGCGGTCGGCCTGTGCATGGTCGACCTGCCAGAGCCGCAGGCCTTCCCTGGCCAGCGGCAGCAGCCGGCGCAACGTCAGCTCGGCCAGCGGCACCTCGCCCAGCCCGGGCCAGTAGACGCAGGCGTCGATCCCGTGCCGCGCGGCCTCCATCAGATTGTCGCGGGCGGCCGCGAAGGACATCTGGGTCCAGATCGGCCGCTCCGACTCGGCGAGCATGCTGACCAGGCCGTAGTAGAACGCGGCGTTGGCGATGATGTCGATGACCGTCGGGCCGGACGGGAGCACCCGGTTCTCCACCCGCAGGTGAGGCTCGCCGTCCTTCACCGCGTACACCGGGCGGTTCCAGCGGTAGACGGTGCCGTTATGCAGGGTAAGCTCCGCCAGCTCGGGTGTCGCGCCGCTCTCGAGCTCGGCCACCGGGTCGTCCTCATCCATCAGCGGCAGGAGCGAGGGGAAGTAGCGCAGGTTCTCCTCGAACAGGTCGAACACCGAGGTGATCCAGCGCTCCCCGAACCACACCCTGGGCCGCACCCCCTGGGCCTGGAGTTCCTCCGGCCTGGTGTCGGTGGCCTGCTGGAACAGGGGAACCCGGCTCTCGCGCCACAGCTCCTTGGCATACAGGAACGGCGAGTTGGCGCCAAGGCCCACCTGGATCCCGGCCACCGCCTGGGCCGCGTTCCAGTAGTTGCCGAACGCCTCCGGGCTGACCTGCAGGTGCAGCTGGACGCTGGTGCAGGCCGCCTCCGGCATGATGCTGTCGACGTGGGTGACCAGGCGCTCGGGCCCCTCGATGGCGATCCGCATCTCCTCGCCCCGTGCCGCGCACATCTGCTCGTTGAGCAGCCGGTAGCGCGGGTTGGGCGACATCGCCTCCTCGGTGGTGTCGCCCTCGCGCAGGGTGGGCAGGATGCCGACCATCGCCAGCCGGACGCCGCTGTTCCGTGCCTGCCTGTCCGCGTAGGCGAGGGTGCCAGCCAGGTCGCGTTCCAGCCCGGCCAGCGCGACGTCGGCCAGCAGGCGCGGCGCCAGGTTGACCTCCAGGTTGAACTTCCCCAGTTCCGTCGCCCAGCCCTCGTCGCCGATCGCGGCGAGCACCTCAGCGTTGCGCAGCGACGCGTAGCCCGCCGAATCGACCAGGTAGAACTCGACCTCGAGCCCGACCTGCTGCGGTGCCTCCTTGAATCGCGCGTCATGCAGCATCCGGGCGAAGACATCCAGGCACCGGCGGACCTTGTCCCGGTAGCGTCGCCGGTCCTGCTGGCTGACGATGATCGCGGGAACGTCCCTGCCCATGCGGCCCTCCGCCTCGTGACCCTGGGAGATGGCCCTTTCCACAGCCTGACATGGAGACCGCGTCGTGAATAGGCAGGACATTTAATGCAAAACGGATAATCCGAGCAAACGCAGCTGGCTCCCACCGGCTCGTGCGGCGCATCCGCTGCGCAACCCCGGCCAACCGGCCCCCGGCAGGCGGGCCGGCGGCCGGTATTCGTTCTGCTGGCTACATCGCGCGCATGCGCCGGTAGCGCGCGATGTCCTCCCGGCCCGCGAGCAGGAATGCGGCTGCACCCACGATGGTCACCGCGAGCACCAGCTTCCACCACTTCATGAGCAAATCCCCCTGTCTCCGCCGTCCGCACGGGCGGTTTGCTTCCCGCGTCCCGGTTTGTCCCTACCCCGGGACGCGGCACTCTAGTGGCCTGTCACTGGAAGCCGTCCCCGCCGGTGCGGTACCCGGCGGGCTGGCCGGCCGGGCGCGCCGGGGCCATGATGACGGGATGGGTATTGAGCCGGAGGCGGTCGCCAGTTACGTCGACCGGGCGGTCGAGGCCATGGCGGACATCGTCGGCGACCTGGGTGACGACCTGGCCAACACCCGGCCCGGCCTGCCCGGTGCCAACTCGCCGTACGCGATCCTGCGGCACTGCCTGGGCGTCATGGAGTTCTGGGGCGGGCATGTGGTGGCGGGCCGCGCCGTTGACCGGGACCGGGCGGCGGAGTTCCGCGCATCCGGGCCGACCGCCGGCCTCATCGCGGCGGCGCAGGAGGCGCAGCGCCGGTTCCGCGCTGACATCGTGACCGCCGACCCGAAGGCGCGGCCACGGGGCGGCGCGGCCACCCGGCCCGACGAGCTCGAGTTCGTCAGCCAGGGTCACGCGCTCCTTCACGTTATGGAGGAGGTCTGCCAGCACCTGGGGCAGATGGAGATCACCCGCGACCTGCTGCGCCAGAGCTAGGGCGCCGCGGGTGGATCCGCGCCCTGGCAGGCCAGGGCCATCCGGCGGACCGCCTCGGCGATCAGCTCGGGCGAGGTGCCGATGTTCAGCCGCACGAAACCGCTGCCCTGGCCGCCGAAGGCGGGGCCGCGGCTGACCGCGATCTGCCCCTTGTCCAGGAACGCCGTGGCCGGGTCGTCGCCCAGGCCGAGCGCCCGGCAGTCCAGCCACGCCAGGAAACTGGCCTGCGGCTGCGCGTACCCGACCGCCGGCAGGCGCTCGGACAGCAGGTCGGCCAGCAGCTCCCGGTTCTGGTCCAGCTGGTGGAGTGCCGCATCCAGCCACGGCAGCCCTTCGGTGAAGGCGGCCACCGATGCCAGGACGCCGAGGTGCGCGGCGAGCAGCGCCTCCCAGCGCTCCTCCAGGAGCGCCGCCCTCTGGTCCGAGCCGGCGATCGCGAGGCCGCACTTGAGGCCGGGAATGTTCCACCCCTTCGACGCTGACGTGAAGACGAACGCGTGCCCGGCCATCTCGTGGCGCAGCGAGCCGAACGGCACGAAGCGGGCGCCGGGCAGCACGAGCGGGGCGTGGATCTCGTCCACCAGCAGGGTTGCTCCGTGGCGCTGGCAGAGGTCGGCGACCATTTCCAGCTGCCTTGCCGACCACACGTTGCCGGTCGGGTTGTGTGGGCTGCACAGCACGTAGGCGGCCGCGCCCGGCTGGCTGAGCGCCGCCTCGATCGCCGCCGGGTCCAGGTCGTACCTGCCCGTTTCGTCCCGGGTGAGTGGCGCATCGATGATCCGCCGTCCGTAGAAGCCGAACCGGAACCGGAACGGCGGGTAGACCGGCGGGTTGACGACGATCCCCGAGCCGGGCGGGGTGATGGCCTCGATCACCTCGGCGAGCCCGGTCATCACGTCCGGGATCGGGTACACCCGGCCCGGGTCCACGTCCCAGCCGAGCCTGTCCGCGGCGAAGGCCGCGTACGCGTCGCCCAGTGCTCCTTTGTGCGCGTAACCGCAGTCACCGGCGGCGAGCGCGTCGGTGACCGCCTGCTTGATCGGCGCGGCGAGGTCGAAGTCCATCTCGGCCACGAAGGCAGGCAGCACGTCGGCGGGATGGGCACGCCACTTGGCGCTTGTGCGCTGCCGGAGCCGCGACAGTGAGCACGTGCCGAGCAGGGCGTCCACCCGACGGATGCTAGCCCACCGCGCCGGCCACCGGGCCAGTCGGCCGCGTCCGTCTTGACCAGCGATTCAACCTTGTCGCCGCCGGCGCCGTATGCTGCGATGGAGAACGCAACACAGCGACGGGCAGGAGGGGCGGGGCCCGAATGACAGGCAACTGGTTCAGCGGTATTTTCCCGCGCAGCGAGAAGCCGGCCGAGATCGATACCACCGTGGCCCACCCCGCCCGCGTCTACGACTACTGGCTGGGCGGCAAGGACAACTTCGCCGCCGACCGGGAGGCGGCAGAGCGGGTGCTGGCGATCTCGCCGGGACTCCGGTTCCGGGTGCGGGCGAACCGTGCCTTTCTCGCCCGGACCGTGCGCTTTCTGGCGACCGAGTGCGGGGTCCGGCAGTTCCTGGACATCGGCACCGGAATCCCCACGGCGAACAACACCCACGAGGTCGCCCAGGCGGCCGCGCCCTCCTCACGCATCGTCTATGTGGACAACGACCCGATCGTGATCGCCCACGCCCGTGCCCTGCTCGCCAGCAGTCCCGAAGGCGCGACGGCCTATCTCGAGGCCGATCTGCGCGAGCCGGACGTGATCCTGGCGGCCGCACGCCAGACGCTGGACTTCTCGCAGCCCATCGCGCTCATGCTCCTAGGGGTCCTGCACCTGATCCAGGACGCCGAGGACCCGTACAAGATCGTCTCCCACCTCATGGATGCCCTGCCGCCCGGCAGCTACCTGGTCATCTCGCATCCGGCCAGTGACATCCACGCCAACCAGGCCGAGGTGCAGCGGCGCTACAACGAGCGGGTGGCGACCCCGCAGACCCTGCGCAGCCACGCACAGGTGTGCCGCTTCTTCGACGGCCTGCAACTGATCCCGCCGGGGGTGGTCTACGTGCACACGTGGCGTGCCGACCCCGATGATGAGCCGCCAACGGAGATGGTCTCGGCGCACGGCGGCATGGCGCGCAAATCCTGACCGCTGACGCGCCAGCCCGGGTCCGCCTGCGGCGGGGTCCGCTGGCGCGCGGGCTGCCTAGAGGCCCCGGCAGTCCTATCGCCGGGGCCTCTTAGTCGATCTTTCCCGCCAGGTAGCGCTCCAGGGTCGGGCCGATCGCGGCAGCCAGGTCATCGGCTCCCGCCTGGACGAGCGGGTCGAACTCGAGCACATACCTGGCGAGGGCGAGGCCGAGCACCTGGCTGGCCACCAGGGCGGCGCGGAACTGCTGGTCGGCGCCCGGGGGGCCCGGCGCCGCCGCTCCGGCGATCCGCCCGAGAACCGCCTCGGTGGCGAACTCGCGGAGCATCCCGGCCGCCTGCTCGCTGGTCACTGCCGAGCGGAGCAGCCCCAGGAAGGTGGCCCGCATCTCCGGCACGTCCCAGGTCTTGAGCGCCGTAAGCAGCAGGTGCTCGCCCTGGCTCCGCCCCGGCTCCCGGGCATTGGGATCGAGCGCGGCGGCCAGCAGCTCACCGGGAACGACCGGCAGCCGCATCGCCGCGACGAACAGGCGCTCTTTGGAGCCGAAGAAGTGATGCACCAGGGCGGCGTCCACCCCGGCGTCGGCCGCGATGCCCCGGATCGTCGCGCCGTCGTACCCGTGGTCGCCGAACCGGGTGCGCGCCGCGGCCAGGATCGCCTCCTTCGTGCCGCTGTCGCCGCTGCGGCGGCCGCTCCGGCCGCCGCGCCCGCTACGGCGCCTGGCCGCTGCTGGCCCGGTCACGCCGGTGCCTCCGCCCGGCTGGAAGTCAGCGTGAGCTCGAAGAAGCGCTCCTCCAGCGTGGCCGGAGCGCCGGTGACGCTGGCCTCGATCGGCCCGAGCGCGCGGCGTACGTCGGCGGGTTCGGCGCCGGGCACCCGAAGTGTCCGCCCGACCAGGGCGGCCGGCAGGCCGGCGGCCTCCAGCGCGGCAAAGGCCGGTGCCCACGACCCGGTCTCGACCACGGCCACCCGGGCGTCGCCGACGATCTGGCCCGCCGTGCCCTCGGCGACCACGCGGCCGTCGGCCATCACCATCAGCCGGTCACACTCCTGTGCCTCGTCCATGTAGTGGGTCGTGACGAGCACCCCGGTCCCGGCGGCCGCGGCGATGGCCACCGTCTCCCAGAGCCGCGCGCGGGCCAGTGGGTCGACTCCGGAGGTCGGCTCGTCGAGGATCAGCAGGTCCGGCTGGTGAGCCAGCGCCTGCGCGAACGCAGCGCTCCGCTGCACGCCCAGCGGCAGCGATCCCACCACCGTCCGGCTGTAGGGGCGCAGCGATTCCGGCAGGGCCGACGACATGACCTGGCGGCCACCCTCCCCGTGATGCGTGCCGAATGCCGCCGCCGAGAACGCCAGGTTCTCCGCCGGGGTCAGGTCGTCGTACAGCCCCAGCGTCTGCGGCACGTACCCGAGGCGCCGGCGGGTCCGGCGCGACGGCGGCTCCCCGAAGAGGAGCACCTGCCCCCTGGAGGTGGCCAGCAGCCCGAGCAGCATCCTGATCAGGGTCGTCTTTCCCGCACCGTTCGCGCCCAGCAGGCCGACCACCTCACCCCGGTCAAGCCGCAGGTCAACCCCGTCCACGGCGACGAAGTGACCGAACAGCCTGCTCACATCCACGCATTTCGCGAGCGCCTGCGTCATCGCGGGCCGCCTCCTTCCGGACGGCCGTTTCCGGCCGGGGTGCCGGCCAGCTCGCGGGCGAGGATCGCGACGGTGACCGCGTCCTGCAGGTCCGGCGCCGCCGCGCCGTCCGCCGCTCCGGCGGTGCCGCCGGCCGTGCCACCGGGGGCCGGGTCCCAGATCCGCCAGCGGCCGCCGCGGCGCCATGCCCGCCGCCGGGCCTCGCCTTCTGGCCGGGCATCGCTCACCCGCAGCGTGCCGGGCATGGCCGCGACGATCTCCTGTGGAGTCCCGGAGGCGAGTACCCGGCCAAGGTCGAGGGCCAGCACGTCGGTGGCGCGTTCTGCCTCGTCCAGATAGCTGGTCGCCAGCACCACGGCCGCGCCGTCGGCGGCGGCCCGGGCGATCAGCCACCACAGGTCCGCCCGGCTGACCGGGTCGACGCCGGTGGTCGGCTCGTCCAGCACCAGCAGATCAGGCTGGTGCAGCATCGCGGCGATGACCCCGAGTTTCTGCCGCATCCCGCCGGACAGCTGGCCCGCCAGCCGGTCGCGGGCGCCGGCCAGGCCTGCCCGCTCCAGCAACTCGGCGCCGCGTCCGCGGGCGACGTCCGCAGGCAGCCGGTAGGCGCTGGCGCGGAAGGCCAGGTTCTCGTCCACCGACAGGTCCGGGTAGGTCCCCGATCCGGCGGACAGGTAGCCGATACGCAGCGGCGGGGGCAACTGGACCCGGCCGCTGCTGAGCACGAGCGCCCCAGCCAGGCAGCTCAGGAGCGTGGTCCGGCCCGACCCGTCGCCGCCCACCACCGCGCTCACCCGGCCGGGCACGGTGCGGAAGGTGACGTGATCGAGCGCCAGCTTCTCCCCGTATCGCACGCATACGTCCTCGGCCCCCCACCATTCCTGCGTGGCGGTGGCGGCAGGGTCGCCTTCGTGGCCGGGCGACGGCGCGGTCATCATGAGGTCCCCACGTTCCCAGGCCCGGCCGGGCCGGCCTGCCCGGCCGGGCTGGCGCCCGTCTCTGGGACGGCTGGGCTGGCGCCGGTACCCGGGACGGCTTCCGCACCGGCCGGCGGCGGCCCGGCCGGTGGGCGGTCCTTGGCGCGGCGGGGCGCGGCGGGCGCGAGGTAGGCGCGGAACCTCAGGCTGGCGAGCGTGAACACGATCAGCCCGAGGAGGGCGAGGAAGAGGAAGGGCTGCCAGAGCGGCCCGATCGGCTCCGCCCGCAGCATCACCCCCCGGGAGATCTGGTTGAAGTACGTCAGCGGCAGGATGTAGGAGATCCAGCGCACGCCAGCCGCGATCGAGGAGAGAGGGAAGATCAGCCCGGACAGCAGGATCTGCGGCAGGATCACCATCATCGACAGCTGAATGGCCTGGCCCTGGTTCTCCGACACGCTGGAGATCAGCACACCGAGGCCAAGGGTGACGAACAGGAACAGGACGGCCCCGAGCGCGAATACGGCGTACGACCCGCGGAACGGCACGCCGAAAATGCCCACTCCGACCCCGACGACGATCGCCAGATCGACCGCGGCCACGCCGAAGTAGGGGACGATCTTGCCGAGGAACACGTCCCGGGGGCGCAGCGGCATCACGGCCAGCTGTTCCAGCGTCCCGGACTGCCGCTCGCGGACCACCCCGAGAGCGGTGATGATCGTCCCGATGAACACGAGGACCACCCCGCACAGGCCGGGGATCATGACGTTGGAGGTCTTAAGCCCGGGGTTGTAGAGAACCGTCACCGTGGGCCGCTGGCGGGGTATGGCCAGGGCGCCCTGGGCTGCCGCCTTTGCCGCCTTGGCGGACAGCGCGGCCAGCGCGGTGCGGGCGCTGAACAACTGGCTGCCGTCAATCAGCACCTCAGTCGGCCCAGTGCCCGCGATCACCGCGACCGCGGCGCCGTTGGTGTTGTCGCGGAGCTGGGTCTCGGCCCAGCCCCTGCCCTCATCCGGTGCGGTGGCCACCACATCGAAGGGCTCGCCCAGGCTCCGGGCCACGGCGGGTCCCTGCGGCCCGGCGGCGACGGTGGGGACCGTCTTGACGTCGAAGCTGGCCGCGTAGCCGAACACGATGAGCAGGATGATCGGCATCACGATCATCATCGCCAGCGTGCGCCGGTCGCGCCGCACCTGCCGGAACTCCTTGACGATCATCGCCCACATGCGAACTCCCTGATGCCGGGCCATGTGTCCCGGGGTTTCTCGGGCGCCCCCCGGGCCGCACGACGAGATCTCAACGTACGTTGAATTCTACGCGCGTTGAATTCTGCCCGTCAACCGCCGCCGTGGGGCATGTTGTGAGATCGGGCGCCGATCGATGCCGGCGCGGGCCGCTGGCCTGCCGGGCGGACGATTGGAGGAGCTGGCCGGATCTGGTCGGATAGAAGCATGGCCAACGCGACGCGGCACCACGGCCGGTGGACGGTGAGCGACCGCATCGCGTCGGCCTGGCACTACCTGCCGGTCGAGGTGCCGGCCGGGTCATCTGGGCTGCGGGTGGCCCTGGAGTACGACCGCTTAGCCGCGGTCCTGGACCT
>DAITAE010000616.1:0-2896 GCA_036824445.1 Streptosporangiaceae bacterium
ATCTCTTTTCTGCGGCGGCCCCGGAGCTGATCTCCCCGGCGGGAGGACAGGCGCACCCGCTGGGAGCCAAGCCCGGCCGGGATGGCGCGACGCACTGCCCGCCGCGTGGGTCTTGACGGCACCGTGGCGCGGAGTGAAGATCGGCACAGAAGTGGAACCGGTTCCAATCACGCGTTCCGGTGCGCGGGAGGTCGGATGCCGCCGTCAGGCCGGGTGACCATCGCCGACGTGGCCGCCGCGTCGGGAGTTGGGGTCGGCACGGTCTCACGGGTGATCAACGGGGGGGAGAACGTACGGGAGTCCACGAGGCGCAGCGTGCTGACCGTCATCAAGCAGCTCGGGTACCGGCCGAGTTACCTCGCGGCATCGCTGTCCCGTGGCACGCCGCGGACGGTCGCGATCGTCGTGCCGCACCTCACCACGCCGTCGGCCGTGATGCGGCTGGCCGGCGCCCTGGCGGTGCTCGATGAGCAGGGTTACGACACCGTGGTGTGCAACGTCGACACGCCCGGGCAGCGGGATCACCACCTGACGGCGCTGACCAGCAGGTACCGGGTGGACGGCGTGATCGTGGTCTCGCTCCGGCTGTCCCGGCAGTGGCTGGCCTCGTTCCGGCGGGCCGGACTGCCGCTGGTCGCCGTCGATGCGGCCTTCGCGAACGTCCCGCACACGGTCACCGACGACGCCGCGGGCGGCCGGATGGCGACGGAGCATCTGCTGTCGCTGGGGCACCGGCGGATCGGTTTCGTCGGCGACACCAGGCGCCTGGCGGCGGGCAGCGGCCTGGGCTTCACGGCGTCGCACCAGCGGCTGCGCGGATACCGGGAGGCGCTGCAGCAGGCGGGCATCGGCTACGACGCCGGCCTGGTGCGCCGCGGCCCGCACGGCGCGGCGAACGCCGAGGCACTCGCCGCCGAGCTGCTCGCGCTGCCCGATCCGCCGTCGGCAATCTTTGCGGCGTCGGATACGCAGGCGATGGGGGTCCTCGCCGCGGCCGACCGGGCCGGCCGGCCGGTCCCCGGCGAGCTGTCGGTCATCGGCTTCGATGACATCGAGTCCGCGGTGCTGCTTGGGCTGAGCACGGTGCGCCAGCCGCTGGAGGACAGTGGCGCCGAGGCGGCCCGACGGCTGTGCGCGCTGCTGCGGGGCGAGCCGATCGGCCCGCTGCTGCAGCAGCTCCCGCTGGAGGTGGTGCACCGCTCGAGTACGGCGCGCCTACGCGGATCCGGGCCGTTGCAGGACGATGCTTATGTTCCGGATGTGACACGCATAGGCGCTGGCGCGCCGGGAAGAACCTAGAGTCGCGCCCGGTGACCTGGTCCACCGGGGCGCTGGATAGGAGGGACGACTGTGGCTGACAGTGGTGGCAGAACCATAGTGCGGCGGCCACGGGGGCTGGGAAGTCCCCGGCGCTCGTTCCGCCCGAGGGCGCTCGGTGCCGGCGTGGTGGGCCTCGCGCTGGCCTCCACGGCGCTCGCCGCGTGCGGCACCAGCGGCGCCGGCACCGGCCCGGTCACGCTCAACTTCTACAGCTTCGACGACCCCTCGGGTGCCGTGGCGACGGCGGTCAAGAACTGCAGCGCGCAGAGCGGCGGCAAGTACACCGTCACCTACAACAAGCTGCCGAAAGCCGCCGACGACCAGCGGCTGCAGCTGGCGCGGCGGCTGGCCGCGGCCGACGCTTCGATGGACATCCTCGGCCTGGACGTGACCTGGGAGGCGGAGTTCGCCGAGGCCGGCTGGATCCTGCCCTGGACCGGCACCTTCAAGCAGCAGGCGGAGAACGGCACCCTGAAGGCCCCGCTGGAGACCGCCACCTGGAAGGGCAAGCTCTACGCAGTGCCCTACAACAGCAACACCCAGCTGCTGTGGTACCGCTCCGACCTGGTGAAGACCCCGCCCACCACCTGGGACCAGATGATCAGCCAAGCGGAGGCGCTCGCCAAGCAGGGCAAGCCGCACCTGATCGAGATCCAGGGCGCCCAGTACGAGGGCAGCACGGTCTGGTTCAACACCCTGGTCACCAGCGCCGGTGGCAGCATCCTGACGCCGGACGGGACGAAAGCCTCGCTGGGCGCGCCCGCCGTGAAAGCGCTTGAGATCATGAAGCGGCTGGCCACCTCGGAGGTGGCCGACCCGTCGCTGCCGGTCCAGATGGAAGACCAGAACCGGCTGGCCATGGAGGCCGGCACGGCCGCCTTCCAGCTGAACTACCCGTTCGTGTACCCGTCGATGAAGGCCGACAAGCCGGATCTGTTCAAGCACTTCAAGTGGGCCCTGTACCCGCGGGTCAACGCCAACGAGCCCGCCCACGTCACCATCGGCGGCATCGACATGGCGATCAGCAAGTACTCGCCGCACCCCGACCTGGCCTTCCAGGCCGCGCTCTGCCTGCGGAACAAGCAAAACCAGCTGAACGCGGCCATCAAGGGCGGGCTGCCACCGACGCTGGAGAGCCTGTACCACGATCCCGCGATGTTCAAGGACTACCCGTTCCACGCCGACATCCTGACCGCGCTGCAGCAGGCCAGCGTGCGGCCGAAGACCCCGGCGTACCAGAACATATCCATCACCATCTCGCACCTGGTGTCCCCGCCCGCGGGCATCCAGCCGGCGAGCACCGAGCAGACGATGAAAAGCCAGATCAACGACGCGCTCCAGTCGAAGGGGCTGATCCCATGAGCGCCCGGACGGTACAGGCCGGCCGGGCGCCCCGGCAGGCCAGCGCGGGCGGCACGCACACAAGGAGATGGGGCCGATGACAACTGGAACCGATGTCGTCACCACCGCCGAGCCCGAAGTAACCGGACGCAGAGGCCGCCCGCGGCTGTCGGAGGGGGCGCGGGCCGAGCGCCGGCTGGGCTGGCTGCTGTGCGCCCCGGCGGTGATCGTCATG
>DAITAE010000095.1:0-10962 GCA_036824445.1 Streptosporangiaceae bacterium
GCTCGTCCTCGTCGTACCGGAATCCCAGACCAGGAACGTCGGGATCGCCCGAGGCGCCGAGCATGGAGAAGCGGTCGATCCCGTCGAACATCCAGCCGCCCAGGCCCATCCCCTGCAACAGCAGCACGCCCGCGTAGCACGCGGTAGCCAGCTCCGCGGTGGCCTCGGTCAGCGCATACTGCTCGATGAAGGTGAGTGGGAGCGGCTCACCGGCGTCGACCAGCCCGCCGAACTCCGCCAGCCCGGTGATCTTGTGGCCGTTGACGTCGTCGTAGACCGCGTACCCGTTCTGGGTGAGGAAGCACAGGATCGCGATCAGGTGCTGGGCGATGTCGGCCACCGGGATGACGAGCAGCGACCCGGGGACGTTCACACACCAGGTGTTGTGCCCCTCCAGGTAGGGCTCGGCGGCCGGCAGGTACAGCCGCCCGTCAGCCAGCTTCCTGATAAGCCCGCGGTGGCGCTCGGCCACCAGTTCGGGCGTCACCTCACCGGCGGCGGGGTCAACGAGCGCGCCGGCGTCCCGGGTCGGGAAGAAGTACACCCCCGAGTCGTCGGTGAAGAAGAGCTCGGCGGTGTGGAAGCCGGCCGCGGAGGGAAACGTGCGCCCCGCGGCCGCACCGGCATAATTCGCCAAATGTGGCGCATAACGGGCGTTCCGGGTAATCGAGAAGTGCCAGCCGGTCGTTCCGCCCATCGCGCCGAGCACGAGCATCCGCTCAAGCTCGCTCAGCGGAACCGGGTCATGCCTGGACCGGTAGGCAAGCGGGCCATCCGGGATCTCATCACCGAGGGCGAAGCGCCGCGAGCGGCGGCCGAACAGGGCCTCCACCAGCGGAAAAGCACTAAGCTCCCGCAGCGCCTCGATCTCCGGACTCAGCTGATCCACACTCATCGCGCCCCCTCGCGAGCTAAAGCTGCGCGCCCGCGCAGACCGGACGTGCGCGCTGGCCCAGACAGGCAAGCCGGCGGCCGTGCAGGCGCCGTGCCATCGGCGTGGTAGCCGTGTGGAGGGATCACCGGCCCGGCGGAGCCGTGGTGCTTCGCGTGACCAGGTGCGGAGTCAGCACGACCTCACGCGGCGCTGGCCTGCGTCACTCACGGGCTGAAGCCCGGCTGACCCTCATCCCCGGAGGTGCGGCCGATGGTCGGCCACGGATACTCCCGGTCACCTGGCTCGAGTTCGTACTGCTCACGGGTGAGCCGTCGCAGGGGCGGCGGGCTGGCTGACCGGCCGAGGACCGCAGCTGCCGGGTCCACCGGTACCTCAGGCACCGGCCCGGCCAGCACGTCCTCCGTTTCGGGGTCGAAGAATTGCGCCACGTAGAACTGGCCGCCGACCCTGATGTGGCGGGGCTGGCTCAGTGTTTCCATTGCCACAAGGGCAGATGTTACGCGGCCGCAGGCCCGATTCCCGCCCGCCTGGTGCGCTGTTCGCCGCTACTGCCATCCGGCGATGGTGGCGTGCATCTCCCAGAGGAGGATCTCGGCGGGCTCTGCGGCGGTGATCTTCTGCCCGCCGGTGGCGGTGAACCGCACCGCGTCACCCTCGGACAGCGGACCCGCATCTTCCAGCGTCACGGTTCCCCGCGGCACGAACAGGTGCAGGAACGGGGCCTCCGGGAGCTCGATCACCTCACCGGGCCGCATGCGCGCGGCATGCAGGGCGGCGTACTTGTTCTTGATCCGGATGGCGGACGCGCCGTCGTGCTTGCCCATGCCGGAGGCGACCGGGACCAGGCCGCCGCGCAGCAGCTCGTCATCGATCTCAAGCTGCTCGTAGCCGGGGGCAATACCGTCCTCGTCGGGCACGACCCACATCTGGACGAAATGCACCGGCTCGGTGTGCTTCGAGCCCCCCTGGAGCCGCCAGGAGTCGTTCTTTTCCGAGTGCAGGATCCCCGTGCCCGCGCTCATCCGCTGCGCCAGGCCCGGGTAGATGATGCCGGCATGCCCGGTGGAGTCCTGGTGGACCAGCGAGCCCTGAAGCACCCAGGTGACGATCTCCATGTCCTGGTGCGGGTGCGTCTCGAAACCGGTCCCCGGCCGGACCACGTCATCGTTGTTGACCAGCAGCAGGCCGTGATGCGTATTGAGCGGGTCATAGTGCCGGGAGAACGAGAAGGAGTGCTTGGAGTCCAGCCACGAAAGCCTGGTCTTGAACCGGTCACCGGCACCGCGGACGTCCACGGTCGGCGCGAGCGGCCCCGTCTTGTCTGTCATCGTCGCTCCTTGTGGGCAGGCCGTCCGGCGCGGTTATGCGCGCGCGGGCGCTGGGCCGTTCCCGGCCCGCTGGCCAGCAGCTACGACTTGCGCGGTGGTGGTGACGTGCAGCTGCGCACAGTGCTGCTCGGCGATCTCGGCGCAGATCTCTGCTGCCTGTTCACAGATCGGGTTGCCGATGTCCGCCGCATTCAGCGCCATGATCATCTTGTACCGGAGATCTTCCACGGGCACACCTCCGCAGCCATCCTCGCCGGCTGGCCGCACAACGATGCTACGCGTCCAGTGCAGTGCCCTCACGTCTCCCTAACGGCGCGGTGGTCGCGGCACGACATCCGGTCGGTAGCGTGCAGATAGACCATCACCGGCATGGAGGCCACGATGGCACAGAAGATAACCGTCGTCCTTGAGGACGATCTTGATGGTGGCCCGGCGAATGAGACAGTGCGGTTCGGGATCGATGGCACCGAATACGAGATCGACCTGGGCACCGCCAACGCCACCGCCTTCCGGGCCCAGCTCGCCCCCTACATCGCACATGCCCGCAAGGCCGGACGGGCAGCGCGCCGCCGGCCGTCGCGCACCGCCGCAAGCCGCGAGCGCAGCAGCGACATCCGGGCGTGGGCGAAGGATCAGGGCATCGTGCTCAGCGCCCGCGGGCGCATCCCCGCCAGCATTGCCGAGCAGTACGAAGCCGCCATGAGACGGCCCTGACGCAGGCCTGAGGTACGGCCGCCCCCGCGGCTGCCGAGCCCGGCCGGCAGGCAGGCGCGTCAGCGCGCCGGCTGAACCGGGTGCCCTTGCCGGCCGGCCCGGCGGCGTGTTGGTATGCGGTATGCCTGCGAGCGCCGCTGCCGGAAACGTCGGCATTGGCTCGTGGATCGAGCGCCGGGCCAGGGCGGCACCCGATGGTGTGGCCCTGATCGCAGGGGACCGCTCGCTGACGTACTCGCAGCTGGCTGCCCGGGTGCGCCGGCTGGCCAACGGCCTGCGGACGCTGGGCGTGGCGAAGGGCGACCGGGTGGCATGGCTGGGACCGAACCACCCCGCGTTTCTCGAATCACTGTTCGCGGCCGGCCTGCTCGGCGCGGCGGTGGCCCCGGTGAATCACCGGCTGGACGAGGCAGAGATTTCCTGGGTCCTCGAGGACATCAAGCCAAGGGCCCTCATCCAGCACTGTGCCACGGGTGCTGCGGCGGTGCGCGGTTCGGGCTTCCGCCGGGTCGCGGTTGCGGGTTCGCTGGACGGGGCGACGGACTTCGAGGCGCTGATAGCCGGGTCTCCCGGCCACGCCGTCGAGGAGACGGTCGGGCTGGACGACTTGTGCCTGCTTCCGCACACCTCTGGCACGACAGGCCGGCCGAAGGGGGTGATGCTGACCCACGGCAATGTCACCTGGAACGTTGTCAACCTCCTCACCTGCGCCGACTTCCGCAGCGACGACGTGACGATAGCCATCGTCCCCTTCTTCCGGGTGGGGGGGACCGGGGTCAACGTGCTGCCGGTTCTGTTCATGGGCGGGGGGGTGGTGGTGCCAGGCGACGTCCATCCAGACGGCATCCTCAGGCTGACCGAGCAGCATCACGTCACGGTGGGCTTCGGTAACCCGGATATCTTGGAGTCCCTGACCCGCTCCAAGCTCTGGCCGACCGCCGACGTGTCGGCCGTCCGGTTTCTGCTGACCGGTGGTGCCCCGGTCCCCGAACCGCTGATCCGCGCATACCTGGAGCGGGGCCTGACCCTGCTGCAGGGCTACGGCTTGTCGGAGGCAGCGCCGGTCGCGTTGTTGCTCCGGCCCGAAAGCGCGCTCAGCAAGGTTGGCTCCGCCGGGACGCCACCACTGTTCGTGGATACCAAGATCGTCGGGCCGGCCGGCGACGATGTGGGGCCACGCCAGGCGGGGGAACTGCTCGTCCGCGGCCCCAACGTCATGGCTGGGTACTGGAACCGGCCCGAGGAGACGGCCGCCGCACTGATGCCGGACGGGTGGCTTCGGACGGGGGATGTCGCGCGCCCCGACGAGGACGGGTACATCTGGATCGTCGGCCGGGTCGCTGACAGCTTCATCTGCCACGGGGAGGTTGTGCACCCCGGTGACGTAGAAAGGATTCTCCTCAGCCACCCGGCGGTCGCCGACGCAGGAGTGGTGGCAGTCCCGGAATCCGGCGGCGAGCAGGTGGCGAAGGCTTTCGTCGTCCTGGCGCCCGGGACCGAGGCGACCGAACAGGAACTTCTGGCCTGGTGCTGGGAGCATCTCACCGCGCACCAGGTCCCTGCCGTCGTGACCTTCGTCGACCGCTTGCCGCGAAACTCGGTCGGGAAGCTGATCCGAGCCCAGCTACAAGACGCCTGCTGAGAGGCTGAAAGGGCGCGCCGACCGGACGCTGGCTAGAGTCGCGGTATGCCGCAGATCCATGTCGCCCGCCTGGGGCGAGCGCAGCGGAGAATCGCCGAGGCTGGCGTGGACGCCGCGCTGATCACCAGCCCAGCCAACGTCCGATACCTGTCCGGCCTCGTCAGCTCGAACGCAGCGGTCCTGCTGCCCGCCGACGGCCTGGCCGTGCTGGGCACCGACTCACGCTATGCCGAGGCCGCCGAGCGCGACTGCCCGGAGCTGGAGCTGGTCACCGAGCGTCAGGTCGAGCCGGCGCTGGCCCGGCTAGCGGCCGCGCGGGGCTGCCGCACGCTGGCCTTCGAGGCGCAGGAGATGACGGTCGAGCGGCACTCTGCGCTGTCCGCGCTGGACGGCAGTCCGCAGCTGGTGCCGCTCGGCCGGGTCGTCGAACAGCTCAGGACGGTCAAGGACGAGGCCGAGATAGCGCTGCTGGCCCGGGCCTGCGCCATCACCTGTGAGGCGTTCGCCGACGTGCTGTCCAGCATCGTGCCGGGCCGGTCCGAGCGGCAACTGGCCGTCCTGCTGGAACGGGCGATGATCGATCGTGGCGCCGAGGCAGTAGCCTTCGACACCATCGTGGCCAGCGGACCGAACGGAGCTATCCCGCATCACTCGCCTGGAGAGCGAGCCTTCGCGGCTGGCGATCTGATCACCGTTGACTGCGGTGCCCGGTACGGCGGCTATCACGCGGACATGACCAGGACGGTCGCACTGGGTGACCCGGACGGCTGGCAGCGCGAGATCTACGAGGTGGTGGTCGCGGCGCAGCTGGCCGGCGTGGCGGCCGCGATGCCAGGTGCCGACGTGGCCGACGTCGACGACGCCGCCAGGTCCATCATCGAGGCCGCCGGCCACGGCGACCATTTCCAGCACGGGCTCGGCCACGGCGTGGGCCTGGAGGTGCACGAAGCGCCGATCATCGGGTACGGCCGGACGGGCAGCCTCGCGAAGCGGGTTCCCGTCACCATCGAGCCTGGGATCTACCTGCCCGGCAAGGGTGGGGTCAGGATCGAGGACACCCTCATTGTCGGCGCAGCCGCTGACCCGGCCGGGTCGGCGGAGATACTCACGACGACCACGAAGGAACTGCTCGTGCTGTGACGCGGGCGCGGCGACCCGGAGTCAGCCCAAGACCACCTGTTCGCCGGAGCCCGATTGCTGGGGATCCGGCAGGCGCACCATGCGGAACGAGATGAGCAGCCCGGCCAGGCCGGCGAGGATGGGTATGAGAAGCGCCACCTGAAGGGCGATGTGCCTTGCCTGGGTGTTGATCCGGATGATCTCGTCCTGCGTCTTCTGCGGTTGGTCGGCGAGCTGCTTTTCGAGCTGAGTGTTGCTCACCACTTGGGCGTCATGCTCGAGGACCTTGGCCACCTGCTGCTGCTCGGCCCCGGAAAGCACGGTGCTCGACTGGGCCATGCTGGTGAAGCCGATAGACAACGCCGCCAGCAGGATGGCGCCGGCGAACGCCAGCCCGAACGACAGGCCGAACGACCCTCCCGCCGAGTTCACCCCGGCCGCCTCGCTGACGCGCTCCTCAGAGATCGGGGCCAGCGTCAGGTTGTTGAGCTGAGAGACCAGCAGGCCCAGGCCCGATCCCGCGATCATCAGCGGCACCACCAGGTACCAGCCTGAGGTTGCCCGGGGCACGATCGGCTCCACGGCGACGATCCCGAGCGTGAACAGTGCGAACCCGGCCCGGATGAGGCTCGCCGGACGCCGCTTACCCGCTCTCTTTCCGGCGGCCAGCGCCACCGCGAACATGCTCAGCGAGAGCGGGGCGATGGACAGGCCCGCTCCCATCGCGCTGTACTCGAGCACGATCTGCAGGTAGATCGGCAGCGCGATCATCGTGCCGCCCAGGCCGATCTGCTGAAGCACCTGCCCGGAGACCCCGAACCGGAACAGCTTGGCCTTGAACAGGTCGGGATCCAGCAGCACCGCCTTGCCCGCGCGCTTGCGCCGTACCAGCCACCACGCCAGGCTCCCGAGCGAGACCGCCCCGAGCGCAAGAAGCAGGCCCACCGCTTCGCCGCCTTCTTGCCAAACGAGGATGCCCAGCACGATGCCGCCCATGCCCAGAACGGACAGGACGGCACCCACGACGTCCACGCGCCGGGACCCGGTGTATTCCACGTCGTTGACCAGCCTGATGCCCGACAGCACGACCACGATGATGACGTCCTCGAGCAAGAACGCGATCCGCCACGACAGGTAGGTCGTGATGAACCCCCCGAACAGCGGGCCGACGGCGGCGGCGATCGCGGCCGCGGCCCCGACCAGCGCGTAGGCCTGCCGCTGCGCCGCACCCTCGAAGTTGCCATGGATGAGCGACTGCATCGCCGGCAGCAGCAGCGATGCGCCGATCCCGCCCACGATCGCCCAGAAGACAATGACCGCGGTCAGGCCCTGGGCCAGAGCCATGGCCACCGCCCCGATCCCGTAGCCGAGCAGGCCCAGCACATATGCGCGCTTGCGCCCGATCAGATCGCCCACCTTGCTGCCGATCAGGATGAACGCGGCCGACACCAGCGCCTCGAGCGCGATCGCGGACTGAACCCCGCTGACGGTCGTGTGCAGGTCGTGAACGACCGATGCGATGGAGACGTTCATCACCGACGTGTCGACCACGAGGACGAACATCGCCATCGCCAGGAGGATGGCCAGCCTGCGGCCTCCCTTGGCCAGCTCAGGAGCGCTGGTGTCAGTCTGGCCAGTCATCGAAAGCTCACCACCCAACCGTCATGCGCCTTGGGCAGGAGGCTGGCGGCGTGCCCTTCGCTTCCATCGTGTCCCCCCCCCGGCGCGGCCGTCTCAGTGTCACAGACCCACGTCCGCAGGGACGCGCGAATCGGGAACCCGCTCGAAACACAGCGTTGCCTCAGCGGCGGCGGCACCCGGGACAGCGGCACCAGGCCAATCGCCCTGGCCACCCGGGGTGTATCGGTGTGTTGCATGCCTTGGCGTTTGACGGTTTCCTTGGGCATGGCCCATCTGGACGAGGTTCGCGAAGGCCTGAAACTGTTCGAGCGGCAGTCATGGGCGAGTGCTTACGCCGCGCTTGCGGAGGCGGATGAGCGCGCACCGTTGGCGTGCGACCAATTGGAGGTGCTCGCCACAGCCGCCTACCTGGCGGGGCTTGACGCCGCGAGCGATCAGGCCTGGACTCGCGCGTTCCACATCCACCAGCGGGCCGACGATTCGCGGCGGGCGGTCCGGTGTGCGTTCTGGCTGGCCTTCCGGCTGCTGAACGCCGGCGACGTGCCGCAAGGCAGCGGTTGGGTCGCCCGCATCCGCCGGCTCCTCGAGCGCTGCCCGGACGGTGTCGAGCAGGGATATGGCAGCTATGCGTATGCGCTTCAGTCGATCTTCGGTGGAGACGCGTCCGGTGCGGAGCACAAGTTCGCGGGCGCCGCCGAGCTTGGCGCACGGTTCGGTGACGCCGATCTGGTCACGCTGGCCCGGGTCGGCCAGGGGCGTTCGCTCATCTACCTCGGCGAGGCGGAGCCAGGCCTGGCACTGCTCGACGAGGCGATGGTCGCCGTGGCCGCGGGTGAGGTTTCGCCGGTGATCGTCGGCGACACGTACTGCAGTGTCATCGAGGCGTGCACGGAGTTGTTCGATCTTCGCCGCGTGCAGGCGTGGACGTCCGAGCTGAGCGCATGGTGCGACGCCCAGCCGGAGCTGGTGGCGTTCCGCGGCCAGTGCATGGTGCACCGGGCGGAGGCCCTGCAGCTGCGCGGCGACTGGCCGGCGGCGCTGGCCGAGGCTCGTCGCGCGTGCGCGCAGTTGAGCACCCCGCTCGTGCGGCCCGCGGCCGGCGCGGCACATTACCAGGAAGGTGAGCTGCACCGGCTGCGCGGCGAGTTCGCCGCGGCGGAGGCGGCCTACCGCCGGGCCAGCGCCGCGGGCCGCGATCCCCAGCCCGGCCTGGCGTTGCTGCGGCTGGCAGAGGGCAACATCAGTGCGGCGGCCACATCCATCCGGCGCGCGCTGAGCGAGATGGCCGGTGCCATACCGCGTGCGGGGCTGCTTCCTGCCTATGCCGAGATCAGCCTGGCTGCCGGCGACGTCCACAGCGCCCGCGCCGCTGCCGCGGAACTGGCCGACACCGCCGCGGTGGTGCGGGCCCCGCTCCTGCGCGCACTGGCGGCCACGGCCGACGGCCGCGTTCTGCTCGCCCGCGGCGAGGAGCAATCGGCGCTCAGCCGGCTGCGAACGGCCGCGAGCCTGTGGGCCGAGCTGGGCGCACCGTATGAGGTGGCTCGGGTTCGCGTCGAGATTGGCACCGCCTGTCGCGCCCTGGGCGACAGCGACGGCGCGGCGCTCGAAGCGGACTCGGCACGGGCGGCGTTCGCCCAGCTCGGTGCCGCTCCCGACGCTGCCCGGCTGCAGCCGTCCGGTTCGGCCCATGTCTTGAGCAGGCGGGAGACCGAGGTGATTCGGCTGATCGCGGCCGGGGAGTCGAACCGCCAGATCGCTTCCGCCCTGGTGATCAGCGAGCGGACCGTCGAACGGCACGTGAGCAACATCTTCGGCAAGCTTGGCATCACCTCACGCGCTGCCGCCACGGCATACGTGTACGAGCACCACCTGCTCTAGCGCGACCTATGGGTGGCCGCACCCAGCCGCCGCCATCGTGTGATTGGGTGCCCGCGCGGATGCGCCGCCCCTCGTGCGCTCCTTAGCGTCATCGACATCGAAACCACCACGGCGCAAGGAGAATGCGATGCCGAACGTGTCCAAGGCGACGGCCTCCGAGACGGTGACCGTTGATGGCCTCGAGGTGAGCCTGGAGAACTTCGACGGCGGGTACACCGTCTGCTTCGAGTCTCACACCGCCGACGCCGACCTGACGCCCATCTTCCGGGGATTGCCCGACGACCGCTGCCAGTTCCCGCGCTGGGGGTATGTGATGCGCGGACGGGTCGGGTTCCGCTTCGCCGACCGGGTCGAGACCTACGCCGCCGGCGACGCCTACTATGTGCCGCCGGGCCACACCCCGATCCACTACGCGGGCGCCGAAATCGTCGAATTCAGCCCGACCGACCAGTTGGGCGAGGCGATCGGCGTGGCCATGGCCAACCTGCAGACGCTCGGCATCACCAGTGGTGAGCCACGAGTCACCGGGGGTGAGCCGCGATGAGTGCGTTCTACAAGATCGCGTACCAGGTGGGCTTCCACCCCTGGGAAGACTTGGCCGATCACCCGCCGTTCGCGGACACGCTCACCCGGCTCATCGCCCGCGAGGAAGGCGACGGCGGCCCGCCGTTCGGGCGGGCGCTGGACGTCGGCTCGGGCAGCGGCGTGTGGGGCGTTCGCCTGGC
Organism: Streptosporangiaceae bacterium; assembly: GCA_036824445.1. Lineage (GTDB taxonomy): Bacteria > Actinomycetota > Actinomycetes > Streptosporangiales > Streptosporangiaceae > UBA9676. The sequence goes on from DAITAE010000095.1 coordinate 9,946, forward strand.
CCAGCGTGGCTGGGACGTCACCGGCGTCGAACTCGTCACAAAGGCGGTAGCACGGGCACGCAAACGCGCCGCAGCGGCCAGCGTGCCGATGCGGATCGCCCGCGCCGACGTGACCAAGCTCCGCGCCGGTGGCGTCGGGACCGGCTTCCGTCTCATCCTCGACACCGGGACGTTTCACGGCCTGACCGGACCACAACGAGCCGCAATGGGCCGCGAAATCACAGCTGTCGCGGCCGCCGACGCCACCGTGTTGCTCGACGTCTTCGCGCCGGGCCGGCGCGGGCCCCTGCCGCGCGGGGCGACCCCGTCCGACATCGAGGCCGCGTTCCCGGCGTGGCAGATCACCGACGTCGAAGTCGCCGACACCGACCCGGAGCCGATAGCCCGCAAGCTCAAGTTCGACGAACACTGGTACCGCCTCCGCCGCAAGTGAGCAGATCACTGCCACAAAGCCGCAAAGGCAGCGCCCGGCCGGTCGTGCAGACGCCGCCGGATAGTGTGGCTGCGGCCAATGGTCGCTGTTCAGGCGGGGTTCGGCGGGGCGGCCCGATGATTGTCCGCCGTGCCGGTCGTCTTTCCTTCCGGACGCACAACAGTGGGCGAGGAACGATGAGCAACCTGCACGACATCCTGCAGACCTACGTCGGTAACGGATCCGTGCCGGGAGCCGTGGGCCTGATGGCCCGCGGCGACCGGGCCGAGGTGGCCGCCGCCGGCTCTGCCGACGTGGGCGGCACCTCCCCGATGGCCCGGGATTCGATCTTCCGCGTCGCTTCGATCACCAAGCCCATCACGGCCGCAGCGGTGATGATGCTCGTCGAGGACCGCCGGATCGCGCTGGAGGACCCGGTGAGGCAGTGGCTGCCGGAGCTGGCGTCACCGGCCGTTGTCCGCACGCCGGCCAGTCCGGTCGACGATGTGGTCCCGGCCGTCCGGCCGATCACCGTGGCCGATCTGCTCACCTTTCGTGCTGGGTACGGCTTCCCGTCCGACTTCTCGCTGCCGGCGGTCGGCTTG
>DAITAE010000096.1:0-8579 GCA_036824445.1 Streptosporangiaceae bacterium
CGGGGGGCGGCGCTACTACCTAGATGCACACGCGAGCCTGATCTTCTACGTTCCAGGAACTGAACATGTGCCTGCGAACGGAGCCTGCCAGCCCGGCTTCTCGTGCTTCAACCCGTTCGTCTACTCATTCCAGCTCCTGATCCCGGGCCTTGACCTGCGGGAGGCCACATACTGGTGGCCGGACTCGAGCGAGCACCCCTGGGGGCTCCTGCTCACGATCTACACCTGGCTGATGATCATCCTCGGCTGGGTGCTGGCCACCGCGGTCGTCGCGGGCATCACCCAGCTGTTCCGGCGGCGGTGAGGACAGAAACTACTCCCCGACAGCGGAGACCCCGGCGTCAGCGTGACGTGTCCGGCGAAGGCACGGACGTCAGGCAGACGCGCTGGAAGGCCATGACGATCGCATCCGCCGCTGCCTCAGGCGCATGGACGGGGCCGATCCGGTCAGCCCAGCTGAACCAGTACCACCACTCACCGGTGATGCCGTCCGGCGCAGCGAAAATGTCGCCGCACTCCGCGGGGTCATGGGGACCCAGCACGAACAGGGACGCGGGCCGCCTCGGCGGCGTGTTGATGTAGGCGGTCCACCTGCGGGCGTGCATCTGCGCCGCCAGCGTGTCAAGGCACGCGATCTCGTCCCCCGCATGGCCGGTCTGGTCGGCCGCCCGCGCGCTCCCGGCGGAGGTGGCTTCCCGGTGTGGCCGCCGTCGGTACGTCGTTGACATTCATCCTCCCGTTTCAGTACCCCCGACTCTGCCGGGTGGGCCTGGAACGGCGCTGGCACGGTGCTGAAACGCCCGAAGTTCGACGGCAGGACGAGCGCCCTCGCCGCGTGGGCATCAATCCGAGGCGTCAGCACGCGCCGTTTCTCATGCCAGGCTTTCGGCGCGGCGACCGAGTGCTTGGCTCACCACGCCATCGGATGCCGCCCGGTCGTCGCGATTCTGGAGCTTGGCGCGAACACGGTCGCCACCTGGGTGCTCAATCTCATCGAAGATGCGCACGGCTTGCGTCCACGCCCAGTGGGCGGCATCGATGTCGCCCGCGCTGTGGTGGACGCCGCCGAGATGTTCGAGCGTGTCTGCCTCGTTGAACCGGTCGGCTAGCTCCCGGCAGAGGTCAAGCGACCGCTCATAGCAGCCGACGGCTCGCTGGTGGTCGCCGAGCTGGTGGTAGATGTAGCCGAGGCTGTGCCAGGTGGCGGCCTCCCAGTTGCGTTCTCCCATTTCCTGGCTCCCGGCCAGGGCTCGTTCGCAGTAGGCGATGGCCTGCTGGTAGTTCCCGAGCCGCGCATGGCTGTAGCCAGCGTCGTTGAGGCTCATGATTTGCAGCGGCCGGTCGCCCGCCGCCCGGGACAGCTCAAGGGCTTGCAGGGAGTGGCTGAGCATGTCGGTGTGGCGTTTCTGCCGCTCCGCGATCCAGGTGAGGCCGCTGTGGGCGGTCACCTGGCTGCTCGAGTAGCCGCCGATCGTCTCCAGCAGCCGCAGGGCGTGGTGGAAACGCGGGAAGGCGTCGTCGAATCGGCCAGACCGCGCGTAGCCGAGGGCCAGGAGGAGCAGCGCGTGAGCTTCCCCGACCGTGTCGCCGGCGCGGCGGGCGGCGTCCAGGGCGGCCTCGCACGCCGTGGCGTGGTCGCTCCAGAGCCCGCGCCTCAGCAGGAACGTCGTCATCGCCCACGTGAGCTGCCAGGTGTAGGTGGCGAAACCGGTCGTTGCGGCCAGGCGCACCGCGGCCAGCAGCGTGGTGCGCTCGGCCGTGAACCATTCCAGCGCGTCCTCGCCTATAGCGGGTCCGTCCACCGCGACCCCGGGCCGGGGCGGAACCGGGTCGATCGGGGCGAAGTATGGCTCGATCACAGCCGCGGCGGCGTAGCCGGTGTGCAGCAAGTGGTCCAGGATCCGCCCCACCGCGGCGTTCCAGCTGGCGTCGTCATGGGCGAGCGCCTGCTCGGTGGCATAGGCGCGCAGCAGGTCATGGAATGCATAACGGCCGGGGCGGTGCTCGGCCAGCAGGTGCGCGCGGGCTAGTTCGGCCAGCAGCACTCGGGCTTGCTCGGCGGGGATTCCGGCGAGGCTGGCCGCGGCGGCGATGGTGATGTCCGGGCCGGGGTGCAGTCCCAGCAGCCGGAACAGCCGCGCCGCGTCCGTGCCCAGTGCGCAGTAGGACCAGGAGAACACCGCCCTGACGTCCGTGGCCAGATCACCGCCGTGGAACGGGTCGAGGATGGTGGCGGCCTCGTGCAGTTCGGCTGCAGTGGCGGCCAGCGGGAAATCGGGCTTGGTGGCCGCGCGAGCGGCGGCGATGGTCAGTGCCAGGGGGAGCCGCGCGCTGCGTTCGATGATCTCGCCAGCAGCCTCCGGTTCGCTGGCGACCCGGTGTGGTCCCAGGCGGCGAGCGAGGAGATCCTGGGCTTCGGGAACGGTGAGCAGATTCAGGCCGAGCGGGAATGCGCCTTCCGTGGCAACCAGGCCGGTGAGGTGGTTGCGGCTGGTGACGAGCGCCAGGCATCCGGGCGATCCAGGCAGCAGCGGGCGCACCTGCGCGGCGTCCCGCGCGTTGTCCAGCACCACGAGCACCCGCTTGCCAGCGAGCAGGCTCCGGTAGAGCCCCACCTGCGCGTCCAAGTCGGCCGGGATCCGCTCGGGCGGCACCGCGAAGGCGTCCAGGAATCCGCGCAGCGCCTGGCCCGGGTCCACCGCAGGCCCGCACCGGTCGAATCCGCGCAGGTTGACGTACAGCTGCCCGTCCGGGAACTCCCCGCGCACCCGGTGCGCCCAGTGCGTGGCTAGCGCCGTCTTGCCCACGCCTGCGGTGCCCGCGATCGCCGAGATGACGACGGTGGCGCCCTCGGCCGATCCGCTCTGGGCCGCCGCGGGCAGGATCGCATCGAGGCTGGCCAGTTCCGCGTCGCGCCCGGCGAAGCCCGCCACCGTCGGCGGCAGCTGCGCCGGGACCGGCGCTTCCGGCGAAGCGGCCCGCAGCGTGGCCGCCGGGGCGGGCGCTTCCAGCGATGGATCCTGCCGCAGGATGGCGGTTTCCAGATCGCGCAGCGCCTGGCTGGGATCGATTCCCAGCTCCTCGGCAAGGGTGGAGCGCAACCGCTGGTAGGCGGCGAGCGCGTCGGCCTGGCGCCCGCTGCGGTACAGCGCCAGCATCAGCTGGGCGTGGATCTGCTCATCCAGCGGGTGCTCGGCCACCATCTGTTCCAGGTCGGGCACCAGCTGCGCATGCTCTCCGGCCGCGAGCCTCGCCTCGGACAGGCCCCGCCTGATCTGCTCGTGCAGCAGGTCCAGCCGCCCCGCCTGTTCCTCCAGCCAGGTCAGCCCGGTGACGTCCGCCAACGGGCTGCCGCGCCACAGCGCCAGCGCCTCGCGCAGGTCCCGGGCACCGCGCGCGGGATCAGCCGACTGGGTGCCCTGCCGCAGGAGCCGCTCGGCCAGCTGCACGTCGGTGCCGTCATCACCAAGGTCCAGAACGTAGCCTGGCGGGCGGGCGAGGATCGCGGCCTTGCAGCCCAGGACGCTGCGCAGGTGCGACACGTGACTCTGCAATGTGTTCAGCGCGGTTGGCGGCGCGGTCTCGCCCCACACGACGTCCACCAGGCGGTCGGTGCTGACGGTCTCGCCGTCATGCAGCGCCAGGGTGGCGAGTACAGCCTTCCGCCGCAAGCCGCTCACCGGCCGCGGCCCACCGTCCCCCAAGACATCAACCGGCCCAAGCAGCCGTACTCGCACGGCGGCCCCCGTTCCCCGTCTTTAGCAGACCTTTACTCAGTCACGTGCAGTAGCCGTCTCGGGTTCGATGGGTCTCAGCATGCGGACACATGCCCTCGGCGGCTTGGGTCCCGGGCGGTCATGCGCAGGTGCAGCGCGGGAACCGCGGCCTGCCGGCTGACGCGGCGGCCGGGTCATCTGCCTGCCGGTATCCGCGCCGGCATCAAGCTGGCCGGGCTCGCCGGCCTTACGTCACCGCCAGGCGAAGACGATGTCGTCCAGGGAGCGGAACCACCAAACGAGGCTGGGCTCCTGCCTGGGCGCCAGCATGATCTCATATTCCACGGTGCCGGGCCCGCGGCCGACCAGGGTGCCGCCCGCGTTGTCCAGCAGCGCGGTCATTGCCACGTTGCCGGTGGAGACCAAGGCGGTGAAGCGGCGGATGCCTGAGGAGTAGGCGCGGCCGGTCAGCTGGGCCAGCAGCTCGGTGCCCAGGCCACGGCCCTGCCAGTCGTCGACGATCGTGAGGGCGATCTCGGCGGCGTGCGGGTCCTGAGCGTCCCGGACATAGCGGGCGATGCCCACGCCGCGGCCGCTGGGGTCGAGGGCACCGAGTGCCTCGTGGTCGCGATGGTCGACGTCGGTGAAGTAGCGCAGCTCCGCTGCGGACAGCTCGTCCTTTCGCCTCAGGAAGCGCATCTGGCGGGAGTAGGCGCTGAGCCGGGCGAAGCCGTCGGCGAGCAGCGGGGCGTCGCTGGGCTGGACCTGCCGGATGAGCACGGCTGACCCGTCGCGCAGCATGACCCGCTGGCCGCTCGCCCCGGGCCCCGGCCGGCGCCCGGGCAGACGGCTCAGGCCGGGCCGCAGCCAGCTCGCGAGCCGGCGCAGCGGCGGTCGCCGGGCAGCGGATGAGCCAGCGCACCGCCGTTGCGCGCGCTCTTGCTGGCTCACCTCCCAGCATTCCACGATCATTTCCGTTCGCCTCGCCGGTGCGTCCGCGCCACACCGTGGATGGGATCCTCACCACACCGTGCTGACCGGTGCTGAAGCGCGCCTGACGCACCGCTGGAATGGCGGGCTGGGCCTCACAGGTCCGCGGATATGGCGAAACGATCGTCGGCGCGACCTGAGCACCCTCGCCGGAGGCCGGATCAACGGGACCACCCGCGCCGGTGCTGGCCGCGAAAGAGCTCGTCAGGACATGTTCAGGCGCTCGACGGGCTGACCGGTGATCTCGGCTATGACGTCGAAATCCTTATCGAGGTGCAGAACCGTCAGCCCGGCGAGTTCCGCGGTCGCAGCGATGATCAAGTCGGGCACTGAAGGAGCGCGGTGCTGACCGCGGTCAGCGAGCAGTGTGAGGATCTCGACGGCCCGGTCCTCGATCGCCGGGGTGAGGTATTCGACTGGCATCGATGACAGAGGCGGTTGCTGGAGGCCAGCCCGCAAGTCCGGGCCCGATCTGGCGGAGTAGCCGATTTCGAGGCGGGTGACCGTAGTGATCCGCACCAGCCCACGTTCAATCCGCCCGGCCCAGTCAGCGGCGTCAGGGGTGACGGCAAGACGGACGAGCGCGGATTTGTCGATCAGCCAGCTCACTGCCAGGCCTGCGACATCACGTCCGGGTCGGCCAGATCACCAAAACGGTCGGCGAACCGCGCCAGGTCCTGGACGCTGACCGGGGAGCCGGGCATCGCCGCGTCCTGGGCCAGCCGGCGGCGCACATACTCGCTCCGCGACAGCCCCAGGCGCCCAGCATGCGCATCCAGCGCCGCGATGACGTCGTCGGGCACATCGCGGATCAGCACGTCCGTCATCTCCACCTCCGGTGATATCCTATGATAGCACCGCGGCTCAGCAGCATCCGGCTCGCTGGCCCACAATGTCTCAGCGGACGGCCGATGACCGAGCCGCTTGCAGGAATTGTCACGGGCCGCCGGTCATGAACGGTCCGTGACTCGCGGCCGCTCCTTGGCGTCCGGTTCCTTCCTGCGGCGGCGGAGCAGCTCGATGCCGACGGGGATGAGGGAAACCGCCACGATCAGTGCGATGACCGGCAGCAGGTAACGGTCGATGTTGGGGATCTTCGAGCCGAGCAGGTACCCAGCGATCGTGAGGCCGAGTGACCACACCAGCCCGCCGGCGACCTGCCAGATCGTGAACGTGGACAGCGGGATCCGGGTGGCTCCGGCCACGGGGTTGACCACGGTCCGGACGATCGGGATGAACCGCGCCAGCACCAGGGTGCGGCGGACGCCGTAGCGGTCGATGGCCTGCCGTGATCGCCCGATGCCCTGCCGGAGCCTGCGCGCGCCCGGCCGGTCCTGCAGCGCATCCCCGGCCTGCCGGCCGATCAGGTAGCCGACTTCCGCGCCGAGCAGCGCGCCCGCGGCAGCCGCCACCATGACGGTCGGCAGGCTGAGATGCACGGCGGAGCTCGCCCCGGTCGTGCAGAGCAGCCCGGCCGTGAACAGCAGCGAGTCGCCGGGCAGGAAGAAGCCGATGAGCAGCCCGGTCTCCGCGAAGATGACCAGGAACAGCGCCAGCGCGCCGGCGCTCGCGAGCAGGCTGTTCGGGTCCAGCAGGTTGAGCGCGACCGGAACGTGGTGGGCGGCAGGCATATCGTCCTTCCAGGCGGGTCAGCGCGTGGCCTGGGGGGAGCGGGCGCCGTCGTTACCATCACCGTGTTCTTCTCTCCCTTCCCCGGCTGGGCCGGCCCATTCCATCCCGGTGCGGTTGCCTCCCGTGGGACGCGACCGGGCGGATGGTACAGGTGCGCGTTTATGCAGCGCACGCCCGTGCTTGCCAAGGCCGATGAGCTTTCGGTACTGTCGCAGGGGTAATGCGTCGGCCCATGGGGGGGCCAGCGCGAATTTCGCGCAAGGGGGCATCGATGCGGAAATTCATCATGGCTGCGTGCTCTTCGGCACTCGGAATTACACTCAGTTTTTCATACGCGGCGCTTGCGTCAGCTTCTAGCGTGGTATCGCCGCAGGGAATTTCATCGGGGACGATCGTCGTGGGGCCCGGCGAATCTATCCAGGCCGCGGTTAATAAAGCGAATCCCGGTGATACGGTCCTGGTCAAGCGGGGGGTGTACCACCAGAGCGTTCAGATCCGCACCGACGGAATCACCTTGCGGGGCTCGGGCAACTCCCAGCACGGCACCGTGCTGATGCCACCCGCAAAGAAGCCGCACACCCTGTGTACCAAAGCGTTCGGCGTTACCGGCGTGTGCATCCTGGCCAAGAAGGTGAACATACAGACCGGCGCGGTGCTGAAGGCCGTCAACAACGACACCGTGGTCGGCATATACATTACCGGCTTCCCCGCAAGCGGCGTGTTCGGCTACGGCACCAACGGCCTGAAGGTGGTCAGAGTATCAGCCGTCAACGACGGGGAATACGGCATCTCGCGCTTCGAGTCCACGCGGACCCTGTTCGCCCATGACACCGCGATCGGCAATGATGAGGCCGGTTTTTATGTCGGCGACTCACCGCACGCGGACACTGTGGTGCGCGACAACATCGCCATCGGCAACCAGTTCGGGGTGTTTATCCGGCATGCCCGGGGAATCGCGGTTCTCCATAACCTGGCCACCAAGAACTGCCAGGGCATCCTCGTCCTCGACGATGGGCAGCGCGGCGGTGCGGGCAACGCCGTAATCGCAAAGAATGTGATCGTCCGCAACAATAAGTTCTGCCCGAAGTCCGAGGACGCGCCGGCGCTCAAGGGCGGCGGCATCCTGCTGCTCGGAGCCACACACACTGTGGCCGCGCGCAACGCCGTGGCCGGCAATAAAGGCAAGCAGTTCAACTCGGGCGGGATCGTGGTGCTGAGCGCCAGGCAGCTCACCCATGGGCGCAACCCGAACCACGACACGATCGCGGCCAACCACGCCTTCCACAACCGGCCCGCGGACTTGATCTGGGACGGCACCGGAGTGGGTGTCCACTTCGTGGCAAACCACTGCGGGACCTCACGGCCCTCGGGGCTCTGCCACTGACCCACCGGACCACTGACCCACAGGACCACTGGCCCACGGCCGCGGGCGGCGGCTGATCCCGCGGGAAGCTCCTGATCCCGCGGGATCAGCCGTATTGCCGCCATCTGGCGCCGGCGCCCGGCCGCGGTGGTGGTCCGCCGTCACATCGGCGACAACCGAAGCTCGTCGCTTGACTCTCCGGTAACGGGAGACCCGAGGGTCAGTGCATGACCAACGCTGACTCTCCCCGGCGATCGCTGACCGTGTTCACGGGCGCAACGTTCTTGATCGCTTCGGAGCTCCTCGCCGCGACGGCCGCGGCCGCGTGCATGCATCCCCATATCAGCTGCCTGAACAGCCGTGAACGGCAGCGGGACATGCTGGCGCAGGCGGACCGGCTGCGTCTTGCGCGCCAGGTGAGCGAGCTGGCCAGGACATCCCGGCGAGCCGAGGGAATCGGGCGCCGCCAGCGCCGCGCCTGGCGTACCGTTGCTGCGCTCACTGGGCTGCTGCCCCGGTACCGGACGGTGCGGTGATGGCGGCGCACCAGCGCGTGCCGGCCGCCGAGTTTGACTCAGCTGGCGGCGCAGGGCCGAGAATCGGTGCCATGAAGGTGCGGCTGGCGATTGGTGATTTCTCCCGGATGACTCACCTGAGCGTGAAAGCGCTGCGGCACTACCACGACGTGGGGCTGCTCGTGCCGGCCGAGATCGACCCGGCATCTGGCTACCGCTTCTATGAGCCGGGTCAGGTGCCGATCGCGCAGGTGATCCGCAGGTTCCGCGACCTCGGCATGCCGCTCGACGAGATCAGGGAGGTGCTGCAGGCTCCCGATGTCGGGGCTCGTAACCGGGTGCTGGTCGCGCACATGCAGCGGA
>DAITAE010000096.1:8679-10948 GCA_036824445.1 Streptosporangiaceae bacterium
GAGTCGCGCCTTGTGACCGAGGTCTGCTGGCCGGTCTTCCAGACCACGCCGTCTTCCCGGCCGGCCGCGCCGCCGGCGTAGCTGGGTGCCGGTGGTTCAGTCCCACTCGGTCTTCATAGCCGGAGCCGCGTGGATGCACACGAGCCGGGCCCGGCCCGGTCCGCTGTTGGTGAAACCGTGCGGGGTACCGGCCGGCCCGATGACGATGTCGCCGGGGCCGCCTTCGAGGGTCTCGTCGCCGACATGGACTGCAACGTGGCCCTCCAAGATGACGAAGGTCTCGTCGTAGGCGTGGTGATGCATGCTGGGGCCCTCGCCGGGCCGGTTGTGCACGAGAAAGAACGACACCGAACAGGGGCCGTGCTTGCCGCCCTCGAACGTGCGGGATATGTCATTGCCCGGCAGGTTACTGGCGTTCACGTGGTACATGGATCACGCTGCCTTCCGGTGAGTGGATGCACCAGCCAGTCTTGGAGAGCCCGATCCTTGCTGGCTAGGGTGTGCGGTTGGGTTTGCGCCATCTCGCGAGGACCCGGTCGATGTCGGGCCGCACCCGGTCGCGGGCGGCGTCGCGGGGCATGGCGGACATGAGAAGCGAGTCATAACCGGTGTCCTGGTGGCGCACTGAGGCGATCACCGCCAATGTGATGGCGTCCTCGTCCAGTGCGCGGCCGGCCGCTGACCGGCCCGCCCGGCGGCTGCCCCGCAGGCCGGTGTGCTGGGCGATCGCGGCGGCCCGCCCGGGCGGACACCCCTGGAACAGCCGCGTGATCTGTTCCGCCAGGCGTGACTGGAACTCCTCGTCTGCGATGGCCCGCCGCGCCCGGTCGCGTTCGCGGCGCCGCATCCGGGCATCCTCGTCGGACAGGCACTGCTGCTCGGCAAGGGCGAGCGCCGGATCCTCCACCAGGACGCCTTGCCGCTCGTATCGCCTGCGAGTGCGGCTCCAGCGCACCACCACCGCCGACAGGCTGCTCGCCTTGGCGGCGCGGCGGGTCAGCGCGGCGTCGCCGGCCGGCAGGAACGTCAGGTGGCCCAGGTCGGCGCACGCCAGGCAGAGTGGGCCCGCGTCGTCCATGCGCAGAAACTCGCCGGTGCCGCCGCACTCGGCGCATGCCCAGTCCCTGATGGGCTCGATGACCACCAGGCCAGGCGATCGTTCCTGTTCGGGCATCAGATGTCACTTCCCGGGCACCGGGCCCATAGCCCGCCTGCTTGGCCGCAGATATCAGTGTGGCTGCTCTCCGGTGGTTCTGACCGCGATGCTGCCTCGGAACCAGCAGACATTCTCGCACCATGGAACGTCCGAATCTCCCCACTGCGGGCACTGCAGGACGGGTACCCGCTGTGGGAGGCGCCGATGGCGGTGAGGCGACAGCACGTGACGACCTCACGAATCGGGATGCCCAGTCGTTGATTCGGTGAGCGGAGCCGTCATTGCCGATCGCCGATATTTCTGGAGCGGAACCAGTGACGTCCATGCGTACACCGCATAGGGGCTGGCTGTTGGCCGTGCTGCTGGCCGGGCCATTCATGGCGCAGGCCGACGCCACGGTCACCAACGTGGCCACGCCGTCGATCCACACCGATCTGGGCGCCTCTGGTGCGGCGCTGGAACTGGTGGTCGGCGGCTACCTGATCGCCTTCGCTGTCTTGTTGATTACCGGCGCCCGGCTCGGCCAGACCCACGGCTATCGCCGGGTCTTCCTACTCGGCGCGGGCTAGTTCACCGCCGCGTCGCTGCTGTGCGGCCATCTTCCTGATCAACATCCCCGCCGGTGTGCTGGTCATCGCCGCCGCGCTCCACCATCTGCCGCCCGACGGGCAGCGCACACCGCGGCGCCTGGACTTCGCCGGTGCTGCGACGCTCTGTGCCGGGCAGCTGCTTTTGGTTATGCCCCTCGCCCTTGGCCGGGGCGAGGGGTGGCCCGCATGGACCTGGCTGTGCCTGACCGCTGGTGCGGCCACGGTCGCCGCGTTCCCCGCAGTTGAGCGGCGGATCGCCGCCCATGGCGCGGCACCGCTGGTCGCCGTGGCAGTCCTCGCCCGGCCGGCCTTCGGCTGGGCGCTGATCACCCTCACCGCGGCCGGTAGTCGGCCCGGTGCCGGAGCGGCCGTCGGCGCTGGGGATGCCGCGCGAAATATCCTGGAGACGGCGCCACTACCGGCAGCGGTACTGGCGGCCACGCCCGCGTCGCCCGCGGAGGAGGCCACGATGGAGGAACATTTCGTCTGGATGACGACACGCCGGATCAAGCCGGGCACGCTG
>DAITAE010000097.1:0-10940 GCA_036824445.1 Streptosporangiaceae bacterium
GACGCGGTGGCGCCGGTGGCGTATGCAGTCAAGGGAAGCTCGCTCGCCCGCGATCTGTGGCTCTACAAGGCCGGCCATCCCGCGAGCCCGGCCGCTGGCTCGCGCCTGCTCCGCCTGCTGCTCGTGTTCCTGCACGACCACGGGCCACAGGTCTGGCGGCAGGCGGGCATGGCCCGGCCCAGCCACGCCTGCGTGGTGCCGAGCGGCCGGGGACGGGGGGGCTCGCATCCGCTCCGGGCACTGGCCGCGCCCTATCTCGCGCTCCCCTGGGTGAGCATGCACCCGGGGCCCGGCGGCGACCCCTGGGCCCGGTTACTGGACGGTGCCAGGTTCCGCGCCGGGCAGGTTACGGGAGCGGGGATCCTGCTGCTCGACGACACCTGGGCCTCCGGGGCGAGCGCCCAGTCCGCCTCGGTGGCGCTCAAACAGGCCGGAGCCCGGGCCGTTGCGGTGGTTGTCATCGGCCGGCACGTCCCGGCCGCGGAATCGCTGCCGCTTTCTGGCCGCCCGATTCCCGGCCGCCTGCTTCCCGGGCGCCCGCCTCCCGGCCACGCACTCTCCGGCCGGCGGTCGTGCCCGCAGGCGCAGGATCAATAGGCTGGGTCCGTGGCCCTGAAATCCCCCTCACGGACCGCCCTGGTCCGCCGGGCGCGCCGGATCAACCGGGAACTCGCGCGGGTCTACCCGGACGCGCACACGGAGCTCAACTTCACCACCCCGCTGGAGCTCCTCGTCGCCACCATCCTGTCGGCGCAGAGCACCGACCGGCGGGTCAACATGGTGACGCCGGTACTGTTCGCGCGGTACCGCACGGCGGCCGACTACGCTGCCGCCAACCGCGAGGACATGGAGAAGATCATCCAGTCGACAGGGTTCTTCCGCGCCAAGACCACCTCCCTCATCGGGCTCGGACAGGCGCTCTGCGATCGTTTCGGCGGTGAGGTGCCGTCCCGGCTGCGCGACCTGGTCACGCTGCCGGGCGTGGGGCGCAAGACGGCCAACGTGGTGCTGGGGAACGCGTTCGGGGTGCCCGGGATCACCGTGGACACCCACTTCGCCCGGCTGGCCCGGCGCTTCGGCTGGACCACCCAGACCGATCCCGTCAAGATCGAATCCGAGGTGGGCGCGCTGTTCCCGCGGTCGGAATGGACGATGCTGTCGCACCGGCTGATCTGGCACGGACGCCGGGTGTGCCATGCCCGCCGTCCGGCCTGCGGCGCGTGCGAGGTGGCCCGGCTCTGCCCGTCGTTCGGCATAGGCCCGACCGACCCAGAGGTTGCGCGGGCGCTGGTGAAGGAGGGTCCGTTCTCTTGACGCCCGCCAGCCCACCGGGGGCGCCGGAGTGGCTTCGCGTACTGGCAGGCAACGCGGCGCGGATGACGGTCCCGCCGCCGCTGCGGCCGCCGGCCGCCGGGGCCGGCCGGCCGTCGGCAGTCCTGATGCTCGTCGGCGAGCCGGCAGGAGAGCCAGATCTGCTGATCGTCCAGCGCAGCCCATGGCTGCGGCGCCATGCCGGCCAGCCGGCTTTTCCCGGCGGTGCGATCGAGGCGGCCGACCACGGCCCGGTTGGCGCCGCGTTGCGTGAGGCGGCCGAGGAGGCGGGCGTTGACCCGGCGGGGGTGGAGGTGCTGGCGGTGCTGCCAGAGCTGTACATCGCCCGCAGCGGCTTCAGTGTCACCCCGGTGCTGGCATGGTGGCACAGTCCCGTGCCGGTGGCCGCCGCCGTGGACGGGGAGGTGACCGCGGCGGTGCGCGTCCGCCTCGCCGACCTGGCGGATCCCGCGAACCGGCTCCGGGTCCGGCACCCGTCGGGCTCGGCCGGCCCGGCGTTCCGCCTGCATGGCATGCTCGTGTGGGGCTTCACCGCCGCCCTGGTGGACATGTTGCTGGCGCTCGGCGGCTGGGAGCGGTCCTGGGACACCGGCCACACCGAAGACCTCCCGCCTGACGTGCTGGAGTCCTCCGCCCGCGGCTAGGGCGCCCGCGGCTGGGAGCGCCTGCGGCTGGGAGCGCTTGTGGCCAGGGGCGCCTGCGGCCAGGGGTGCCCGCGGCTGGGAGCGCCCCTGGGGGACGCCACCGGTACGCACAGGTGAAATGGCCTTATACGGTGGGGCCGTGCGCGGTGACCTGCTGGACCTGATCTTGATCGCGCTTGCCGTCGCATTCGCCGTGGCCGGCTACCGGCAGGGCTTCATCGTCGGCGTGCTGAGTTTCGTGGGCTTCCTCGGCGGCGCCGCGGTCGGCGCCATCTTCTCACCGGCCATTGCGCGGGCGGTGGTCAGCGGCGCGGCCAGGCAGGCGCTGGTGGCCATCATCGTGGTTTTCCTGGCCGCCATGATTGGGCAGTTCGTTGCGTCCCTGGTCGGCGCGGCGATGCGGTCGCGGGTGACGTGGCGCCCGGCCACGTTCGTCGACGCCGTCGGCGGTGCGGTCGTCAGCGTCATCTCCGTCCTCCTGATCGCATGGCTGATCGGCTCGGCGGTCGCCAATGCCCCGTTCCCCGCCGTGGCCGGGCAGGTCGGCAACTCCGCGGTGTTGCGCGGCGTGGACAGGCTCATGCCGCCGAGCGCCCACGTCATGTTCTCCAACTTCCGCCGCCTGCTGGCCAATGGCCCCTACACGCAGGTATTCGGTGCGCTCGGGGGGGAGGGCGCGCTGACCGTGGAGCCAGCCAGGCCCGGTGTGGTGCATTCGGCGGGTGTGAGACGGGCAATGCCAAGCGTGGTCAAGATCCTGGGCATGGCCCCCGCCTGCTCGCGCAGCCTGGAAGGCTCGGGCTTCGTGGTCGCGCCCCAGCACGTACTGACGAACGCCCACGTGGTGGCGGGGGTGCGGGACGGGCCGACGGTCGTCTCCAGCCGCAATGGCCCCCTCCCCGCACACGTCGTGCTCTTTGACGCCAAACGAGACGTCGCGGTGCTCTACGTGCCCGGCCTTCGCGCCCGTTCCCTGTCCTTCATCTCGCAGGCGAGCCGGGGGGACAACGCCATCGTCGCCGGCTATCCGCGCAACCAGCGCTTCACCGCCGTCCCGGCCCGCATCGGCGGCGAGCTGAACGCGACCAGCCCGGACATCTATCAGAGCCATACCGTGACCCGTAACATCTACTCGGTGCGCGCGGTGGTCCAGCCGGGCAACTCGGGCGGGCCTCTGCTGGCGCCCAGTGGCTCGGTCTACGGGGTGGTGTTCGCCGCCGCGGTCGACGTCAGGGACACGGGCTACGCGCTGACGGCCGGGGAGGTCGCTTCCGACGTCCGCGCCGGCCGGTCCGCCACGGCACCGGTCCCCACCGGAGGCTGCGACTGACGGCCGCCACCAGAGGTTGCGACTGACGGCCGCCACTGGAGGTTGCGACTGACCGTCGCCACGAGTCTGCGACTAGCCGCAGGTGCCGCCCGCCGGTTCAGGCCAGGCGGAACGCGGAGACGTCGCCAGCGGTGGCGGCCAGCCCGTCCCGGTCGATCCGGTCGGCCAGGCCGGATGCCTGGCCTGCGATATCCGCGGCGTCGATCCCGTGGGGGGCGGTGGCCGCGTATCCGCCGACGCGCTGCCCGCCCCGGCGCAGCAGCGCGGTGGCACCTTGCGCGTTGCCGCGCCGGGCGTGGGTGAGGCCGACCGCGATCTGGGCCAGCCCCTTCCACAGCTCCCTCTCCGCCTGCGGGGCCGCCTTCCACGACGCCTCGAGGACCTCATGGGCGTGGAAGGGCCGGTCCGCGTCCAGCAGGCGCTGGGCCAGGCTCAGCGCTTCCTTCGGGTGCACGTCCAGATCGTCGGGGATGCGCTGTTCTCCCGTCTCGCCGCGGGGGAGCGGGCGCCCAAGGGCGTCGCGGGGCCTGGCGTTCCGCGGCCGGCCGGAGGGGTCACGATCGCGGGCCTGGCCTGGGGGACGGGACGGCTGCGTCCCGGCGGTGTCCTGCGACCGGTCGGCGCGGGAGGAGCGGCCGCCGGGGCGGCTCGTCATCGCTCCGGCTCGGGGTCGGCCAGCCAGTGGCGCAGTTCGGCGGTGAAGCGGTCCGGCTGCTCCTCCTGCGGGAAATGGCCCACACCGTCCATGAGCCGCCACCGGTATGGCGCGTCGACGTAGCGGCCGCTGCCACGCGCCGTGGCTGGCAGCACGCAGCTGTCGAGCGCCCCGTGCAGCTGCAGGGTCGGTGCCTGGACCGGCGCCCGCATGCGGTGGGCATAGCGCATCCCATCGGACCGCAGCCGGGACCGGATGAACCAGCGGTGATACTCCAGGGCCGAGTGTGCGACCGACGGGATGCACATGGCGGCCCGGTAGCGGCGCTCCGCCTCCGGGTCCGGCCATCCCGGCCCCGACCATGCGTGCAGCATCTGGCCGACCCGCCGGGCGTCGTGGCTGACGAGCCGCCGTTCGGGCAGCACCGGCAGCTGGAAGCCGAGCGTCTGCCCGCTGCCGGCCCGGCGCCGGACGGCATCGGCCAGCAGCATGCCCCGCATCCGCAATGGGTGCGCAACGGACACGATGCCGAGACGCCTGACCACCTTCGGGAAGTAGCCGGCCATGGTCCAGGCCACCAGCCCGCCCCAGTCATGCCCGACGACGACGGCATTGGCCTCGCCCAGCGCCCGGATCATGCCGGCCGCATCGGACGCCGCGGTGTTCAGGTCGTAGCCGCGCGGGGGCTTGTCGCTGCCGCCGTACCCGCGCAAGTCGGCCGCCACGGCGCGGAACCCGGCGGCCGACAGCGACGGGAGCTGCGCCCGCCAGGTCCACCAGAACTGCGGGAAGCCGTGCAGCAACAGGACCAGCGGCCCCTCGCCGGACTCGGCGATGTGGAATCGCGTGCCGTTGGCCGTCACCTGGCGGTGTGACCACGGGCCGTCGACGTAGACGGGCGATCCGCCATTTCCCGCCACCCGATCACCCGGCCTCGGCCGCCGCCGGAAGGGGCGCGTTGTCCTCGCGGCGGAGCACCGCCAGGTCTTCCTGAACCGTTTCCCTGGTCTGGCGCAGCCCGCTGATCCGCTTCACCTTCAGGTAGACCACGAGGAGCGCCACCGAGGCCAGCAGCACGCACACCCCGGCCACGATCAGGAAGGCCGCCCATGGCCAGATGCCCAGCGTGATCAGGCCTTCGGCCAGTGCGAAGCAGAGCATGACGAGCACGAGGAAGCCAGTGAACACCGCGATCGAGGTCAGCGCCGCGGCCAGCCCGACCCGCTTGGCGTCGGCCCGCAACTCCAGCTTGGCCAGCTCCAGCTGGCACTGGAACAGCCGGCTGACGTCACGCACCGCCAGCGAAACGAGATCGCCGACTGACGCCTCGCCGTCTGCCGTTGCCCGTGAGACTGTAGGCCCAGCCATCACGCTGCCTCCCTCCTGCTTCTGTATCTCCCAGCGGCATGCGAGAGATCGCCCCGTTACAGACAACTAGTGTGGCGCATGCTATCTTCGCGGCCCGCACCCGACACCGCACTTGGCCGGGGGGCGGGCCGGGCGGCCCGTGCCACGGCCGCGAGCCATGCGCGCCGGTCGCGGTGCATGCCCTGGGCGGTACATGCGAACGGCGCCCCAGGGGGGCGCCGTCGCCTGGCACGTCAGGCCGGGTTACCAAGCGTGCACCTACACATGCCGGGCAGTCCACCCGGCGGCGTACTGCTACCGTCCGCCTGGGCAGTCCGTGCCTCGGCTCGCCTCCCGCGGCTGGTCGCGCGTGGGTGCCCGGTTGCCATGCCCGGACGCATCAGTCCGTGACACCTTTGTACGACGGATCGGCCCGGATGCATAGGGCCGGGCGTTACCAATTGGTGATGTCGATTGATCGCCCGGTTCACATGCCGCCGACGGCAGCATCCCGGACGGGACAATCCCGGACGCGCCGAAGGTGAGTACCGGCCAGCCGCGCCGCTGCGCGATCCTGCGCAGCGCACGGTCCGGGTTCACCGCCCGCGGGTTGCCCACGACCTCCAGCATGGGCAGATCCGTCACCGAGTCGCTGTAGGCATAGCAGTGGGGCAGCGAGTATCCGCGCTCGGCCGCGAGCACGCGCACTTGCTCGGCCTTGGCCTCGCCGTAGGCGTAGAACTCCACCTGCCCGGTGTAACGGCCGTCCGTCACCTCCATCCGGGTGGCGATGACCGAGGAGACCCCGAGCAGTACCCCGATCGGGGCGACCACTTCCTGGCCGGACGTGCTGACAATGACCACATCCTGGCCAGCCAGGCGGTGCTGGGTGAGCAGCGCCTGCGCCTCGGCGTAGACGAGGGGAACGATCAGGTCGCGCAGGTTCCCCGTGACGATCTCGGCGACCCTGTCGGCTGGCCAGCCCCGGCACACCTCGCTCACCCGATCGCGGATCCTCTCCATCCGCTGGTGGCTCGCGCCGCCGAACCGGAACGCCATCTGGGCCAGGGTGCCGCGGACGACGTCGCCGCGGCTGATCAGGCCGTTCCGGTAGAACGACGGCCCGAAGGCAAGCGTGCTCGACCGCGAGATGATGGTCTTGTCGAGGTCGAAGAACGCCGCGGCCGGAGGGGCCGACCTCTCGACGGGACTGGCCACGATCCGGCAGCATATTGGTAAAGAACTGCAATCGTTGGCATCTGCGCGTGACCGGTTGGTAACTTGGTATAGCCTCAAGTTCTCTGGCACGCGTACCGGTTGGTAACTTGGGTATGGCGCCAAGCTTTTCTGGATGACGGCCCCGGGATCCGGGGCCGGACGGCGACCCCCGCTCTCCCCCCCGGCGGGGGTCGCCTCATGTGTGGCCGCTTCCGTTCCGCCGTGCCAGCAGGCGCGCGAGCAGCAACAGGGCGCCATCCTTGTTCAGTGGCTCGTTGCCGCTGCCGCACTTGGGTGACTGGATGCAGGAGGGGCACCCGGTCTGGCATTCGCAGTCGGCGATCGCCTGCTGCGTGGCGGTCAGCCACTCCCTTGCCACCGCGAAGCCGCGCTCGGCGAAACCCGCTCCCCCCTCGTGCCCGTCGTAGACGAAGACGGTCAGCCGGCCGGTGGCGGGATGCAGGTCGGAGGAAACCCCACCGATATCCCACCGATCACAGGCGGCGAACAGCGGCAGCAGCCCGATCGAGGTGTGCTCGGCGGCGTGTGCGGCGCCGGGCAGGTCCACGCCGCGGCGCATCAGCGCCGCCCGCTGGCCCGGTGAAATGGTCCACCACACGGCGCGGGTGCGCAGTGCCCGCGGGGGAAGGTCGAGCGGGAACTCGCCAAGCGGCTGACCCGTCTCCGGGTTGCGCCGGGTGAAGGACGTGACCTGCCTCATCACCTCCACCTCGCCGAAGTGCACCGCTGCGGGGCCCCACGCAGCCCGGCGCAGCTCGGTGATCACATCGATGCCGGTGATGTTCCGTGCCGACGTAGCGTAGCCAGGGTCCTTGAGCTCCACGAGTGCCACGCCCCGCGCCAGATCGAGCTCGGACACCAGGTAGAGCTCGCCCTGATGCGGGTACACGGCGCCGGTATGCACCATGATGTGGGCGGACGGTTCGTCGACCGTCCCGACCAGCCTGCCCGTCGACTCCTCGATGATCTTGACGGGGCGGCCGCCGGTGCCGCGGAGGCCGGCCTCGGGCGCCTGGCCGCGCCGCGTCCAGTACAGGCGCTGCCCACGCCGTCGCAGCATGCCCCGGCCGACAAGACTGTCGGCGACGGTCGCGGCAGAAGGGCCGAACATCGCCAGATCGCCATGCGCCAGTGGGAGTTCGGCCGCCGCTGCGCACAGATGCGGCGCGAGCACGTACGGGTTGCCCGGATCGAGCACCGTCGCTTCGACCGGCCGCTCCAGCAGCGCCTCCGGGTGGTGCACCAGGTAGGTGTCGAGCGGGTCATCGCGGGCGATGAGCACCGCCACCGCCGCCTGTCCCTCCCGCCCGGCTCGCCCCGCCTGCTGCCAGACAGCGGCCCTGGTTCCGGGCCAGCCGGCGATGAGCACGGCATCCAGGCCCGTGATGTTGACCCCCAGCTCGAGCGCGGTGGTGGTGGCGAGGCCGACAATGGGCCCGGCCCGCAGCGCCTCTTCCAGTTGCCTGCGGTCCTCGGGCAGGTAGCCGGACCGATAGGCGGCCACACGCTGGATGCCTCCCTGCCCGCCGTTGACGGCGTCGGCATCGCCCAGCGACCGCCGTGCCGCCAGGGCTACCGCCTCGGCGCCGCGGCGGGAGCGCGTGAAGGCGAGCGTGCGGACATCGTGGGCGACCAGGTCCGCGAGCAGTCGCGCGGCCTCCATGGTCGCGCTGCGGCGCACCGCCTCGCCTGCCCCGCCGCGGGATGCCATGAACGGCGGCTCCCACAGCCCGAACGTGAGCTGGCCGCGCGGCGCGGTGCTCTCGGTGACCTCCCGCGCCGCCTCCCCCGTAAGCAGGCGTGCGCACGAGCCGGGCTCGCTGATGGTGGCCGATGCGAGCATGAACACCGGGCCATCCGGGCGGCGCCCGCCGTCATCGCTCCCGCCGTTCCCGCTCCCGCCGTTCCCGCTCCCGCCGTGCCCGCTCCCGCCGTTCCCGCCCCCGCCGTGGTGGATGGCGATCCTGCGCACGCGCCGCAGCACGTGACCGACGTGTGAGCCGAACACCCCGCGATAGCCGTGGCATTCATCGACGATCACGTATGCGAGCCGGCTGAAGAACCCGCTCCATCTTCCGTGCCGGGGGAGCAGCATGTGGTGCAGCATGTCCGGGGTGGTAATCAGGTAGGTCGCGTGCGCGCGTGCCCATTCGCGGTCGGCGGCCGGCGTGTCCCCGTCCACGACCGCGGCGCGCACACCGGGCAGGCCGAGCGCGCGTACCGTGTGTACCTGGTCGGCGGCGAGCGCCCTGGTCGGCGCCAGGTACAGGACGGTGCGCCCGCCCAGCACCGCGGTGAGCGCGGGCAGCAGGTATCCGAGAGACTTCCCGGAGGCGGCCGGCGTCGAGATGATCACGTTCTGGCCCTGGTGAGCATGCTCGGCCATGGCCACCTGGTGAGCCCACGGCAGGCAGACCCCGGCGCTCACGAATGCCTGGCTGACCTCGGCCGGGACCCAGTCTGGCCACGGCAGGCAGCGTCCCTTGCTGGCCGGTATACGCGCGACGTGAATGAGCCTGCGGGTCCGCTGGCCGCGGCGCAGAACCCGGGCCTCGGCGTCTTCCGCGGGCCCCGCATCCCCGGCCCGCGCCGGGCCGGCAGGCGGAGCTTTCCCATGGCCATGAGGCCCGGGGATCGGGGGTGGGTCGCCCGCGGTGGGGGGCTTCAGCGCGTGCATCGGCTCCAGTCTGACATCTTGCGCGCGATATGCCTCTAACCGTGAACTCGTGTAGACATGACGTCAGAGCGTGGTTGAATGCGCGGGGACGAGGTACCGCCCGGATGTGGCGTCGGCCGGCCCGGCACCCATGCAGGCGACAGTGCTAGGCGCGGGAGGATTTGTGGATCTGAAACTGGATCACCACACCAAAGACGGGATCGAAGTCGTCGATGTCGAGGGGGAGATCGACGTCTATACCGCCCCGCGACTGCGTGAGTTGCTCATCGAACTGGTGAACATCGGGCACTACCAGCTCGTGGTGAACATGGAGAAGGTGGAGTTCCTCGACTCGACGGGCCTCGGAGTTCTGGTGGGCGGGCTGAAGCGGGTCCGCGCCCACGACGGGTCGCTGGATCTCGTCTGCACCCAGGAGCGCATACTCAAGATCTTCCGGATCACGGGGCTGACCAAGGTTTTCGGCATCCACGACAGCGTGGACGAGGCGATCGCGGCCAGGAAGTCCGAGAAGTAACAGCATCCGGGGCTGACGATGACGATGGCCACGGTAGAGATGAGCTTCACGCCGCTACCGGCTCACGTCCGCACGGCTCGGTTGGTAGCCACGGCGGTGGCCAGGCGGAGCGGCGTGGACGAGGCGCTGCTCGACGAGGTGCGCCTGGCGGTCGGGGAGGCATGCTCGCGGGCGGTGGAGGCACATCAGGAACATTGCCCCGCCGAGCCCGTCCGGGTTGCGCTGACCGGCACCGATGGCCGGTTCGAGGTGGTCGTGACGGACACCGCGGTGCAGGACGCCGGCGCGGCCGCGGGACCCGGCGGGGAGAAGTGCGGCGCCGACGCAGCTGGCGGTGAGCAGCCGGCCGCGGCAGCCAAACCCGGTCGGCAGGCGGTGCCCGCCGAACTCGGCCTGGCCGTCATCGAGGGCCTGGCCGACGACGTCAAGATCGCGCGCACCAAGGCCGGCCTCAGCATCCGGATGAGCTGGCCGTCCGCCCCAGCGAGCTGAGCTGGCCGTCCGCCGCGGTGTGAGCCGGGTCGTCCGCCGCAGCGAGCTGAGCTGGCCGTCCGCCGCGGTGTGAGCCGGTCGTCCGCCGCAGTGAGGCTGAGCTGGCGCAGGCAGCATCCCGGCGGATCGCGCGGCTCCCGATCAGGGGAAATTGTCCCAGCGCGGCGCCCACCGCCCGCCGGCGCCTGGGCCCGGGCGGCACCTCGCCGCCGTGTGGTTTATCTTTGGGTGGCGAAACGCGCTGCGGACCATGCGGATCTGACCCCGCCGAACCATCACATGGCGAGCGTGCGTAGAATCCCGGCTCTGTCCACAGTGGCATCCGCGCATGTCCAGTGGGTTGCTTTCTGGACGCCATGGCAGTGCCCCGGGATCGCCAACCCGCGCGCGGAATGCAGTGTGCCCCCTTCCAAGGAGGACGGATGTTGAGGCTCAACCTCGCCACGGACGGCGGGGCGGTCGTAAGCGGCGGGAACCTGACCCTGGTATTCGTCGTCGCCGTGATCGCCCTGCTGGCGCTTGCCGTGGCGGGCTGGCTGGTGAGGGAAGTTCTCGCCGCCGGCCAGGGCACCGCGAAGATGCAGGAGATCGCCCGTGCGGTGCAGGAGGGCGCGGCGGCCTATCTCCGGCGCCAGTTCCGGACCCTCGGTGTCTTCGTGGTCATCATCTTCTTCGTGCTGTTGCTGCTGCCCGCCGATTCGGCGGATATC
>DAITAE010000617.1:0-2881 GCA_036824445.1 Streptosporangiaceae bacterium
CCCGTGCCGTTGATGAAGCTGGTGGAAGTCATCCCCGCGCTCACGACGAGCGAGATGGTTGTTCCAGGCGCTTCCTTGCTTTCGGCGGGCGGGCTTTGATCGAGCACCGTGCCCTTCGGCGCCGCGTTGTGGAAACGCTGTTCGCCGCGTTCCGCCTTCAGTCCGCGCTGCTCGAGCGCGCTCGCCGCGTCGTTAAAGGCAAGACCGATCACGTTGGGCACTTTCACTTCCGCCGGGATCACGCCCGCCGGGAAAATGAAGAACGCGACGATGAGATACGCGAGCGACCACCACACCGGCCGCGTGATGGCTGACGGATAGAAATTGCGGAATTCGCCGAGCACCGCGGCGGCCAGCGTGAGCATGAGCCCGCCCGTCAGCATTTGCGCGCCGGCACTCAGGGCCTTGGAGTGCGGCAGGGTGAGCTTGCGCGTCAGTACCGAGGAAATCGACCAGCTGATCGAGGCCAGGATGAGCGCGAGGGCGCGGAGGGTATCGACCGGCGCGCCGCCCACGTTGAGTGTGCGGCTCATCAGCACAGCGACCCCGCCGATGCCGATCAGCCCCATTCGCGCCGCCCGGACACGGAAGTGGCCGCTGATGCCCACCAGGAACAGCACGGTCGCCAGGTAGACCGTCGTCCGGACGTAGCCGTCGGAGTTGCCGCCCGCCTCCTCGCCGAGCGCGTAATGGCGGTCGGCGCTGGCATCGAGCCGCCGGGACAGGGCCAGCTCGGGTTGTCGGTACTCGCGCATGTAGGTCGGGCCCGCCGGCGCGTTCGGGTTCGTGAACGGGTGTGTCTGGAGCCAGGCATCGAACGCGCCCCGGAACTCCGGCCGGAAACGGAATTCGGCCACTCGCATCGCGTCCTTGTTCCCAGCCACATACGCGACGAACCAGGCGGTGAACGTCGACGAGTCGAAGTTCCGCAGGTCCGCGGCCTGGTAGGCGGCCCGGTTCGCCTGCGTCCTCGCCGTCGACGCCTGGGCCAGCTCGAGCGAGGACTCCGTATTCCATTTCGCCGCCGCGAAGCCGGACCAGGCCGCGAGCACCGCCACCACCGCCAGCAGGAATGCCTCAACGATGGTGATCACCCGGTCGCGGCCCGTGCTCTCGGCGGCGGGGCCGTCCTTGGCCGCCCGGCCCCGGTGCTCGGCGATCCCCTTCCCGACCTCGCTTGGCGACAAGCCCTCCGGCACCGCACCCCCTCCTCGCGGCGTGACCCCCGTCCCGCCGTGTCTTGCCCTCAGTCCACGTGCCGGCGCCCGCCGTATGCCTCACCCGGCGTGGGTGAGATCGGTCACTGGCCCACCGTCGCCACCACGCGGGCCGCGGAGACCGCATCGAGCAGCCGCCGGTAGTCCTTCTCGTTCTGGTCGGCGTAGGCGAGTGCGAAGTCGGCGACGGCGTGGTCGAAGTCCTCGCTGCCCCCCAGGTATCCGGAGATCACCGTCGCCCGACCGGTCCGGGCGTGCGCGCGCGCCAGCGCCCAGCCGCACAGCCTGCCGTAGTAGCTGAGCTGGTCTGGGTCCATCAGGGAGACGCTCATGCTTCCCTTCATGTCCCGCAGCTGGCGGACGTAGTAGTCCTTGGACGCCGACAGCAGCTGTCCGGGGCCACCGCCGGCGGTTCCCAGGCCGCTGGTCCAGCCCAGGAACGGGTCGGAGGCGGCCTGGGTCAGCAGCTGGCCCTTGACCACCCGCTCGCCCTGGTGCACGTATTCGCTCTTGCCGGCGAACGGGGCCAGCACCGACTCCTGTGCCTCCTTGAGCTGGAGGAAGAGCGGCTCGTCCGGACGGTCGCCGAGCAGGAGCAGGATGAAGGCCTCGGTGCCGACCGAGCCGACGCCCACGACCTTGCGCGCGAAGTCGCCGAAATAGTAACGGCTGAGTACCTCGCGCCGGTCCGCCGCCAGCGTCTCCTGGTAGAGCGTGATGGCGTGCCGCAGCTCCTCGAGGACGCCTGGGTGGCGCTCGATGGGATAGCGGACGATCACCGGGTGGGCCGGCCGGATGCGGTACTGCCCGTCGACCTTGTCGCACATCTTCAGGAATGCCTTGAGGCTGGTGCGCTGGCGTGCCTTGGCTATGTCCGCACGGCGGCGCTCCACCGCCTTCTTGGGCTGGAGCGTGTCGTAGAGCCTGGTGACCTCGTCGATGTCGAGCCTTGAGTACCAGACCTTGAGGAAGCGCATCGATGCGTAGCGGAACATCTCGGTGCGGTAGCTGTGTACCGCCAGGCGCGCCGCGGTGTGAGCGTCGCGGTCGCGGAATCCTCTCTCGCGGGCGGCGACGGCGAAGCTGCCCGCCAGGCGCTTGAGGTCCCACTCGAACGGAGCAGGCAGGGTCTCGTCGAAGTCGTTGACGTCGAAGACCAGGCGCCGGTCGGGCGCGGCGAACATGCCGAAGTTCAGCAGGTGCGCATCGCCGCATGCCTGCACCCGGATGCCAGACGCTGGCGTGTGCGCGAGGTCCCAGGCCATCGGCGCGGCCGCGCCGCGGAAGTAGGCGAACGGCGAGGCGACCATCCGCCCGTACCGGATCGGCACCAGATCGGGCACCCGGGTCTTGGCCTGCTCCTCGAGGATGTCCACCGGGTCGGGCCGGTCCGGCGGCGGCTCCCACTGGGCGTGGCTCTGGCGCGGCGCGGCGCGGCGCATCTCGCGACCCCGTTGCCGCCACTCATCGGGCGTCAGCAACTCATGCGGTGGGGCGAGGACGCCCGGAGACATTCTGGTCATGAGACCACCCCCGAACCACGGCTCCGACGGCAGCCCGTCCCTGCCGGATGAACCCGCGGTGGCACTCGGCCATGATAAGTCCGACTTATCAACACCTTAAGTCGGCGGTTGTGTCATGCATAGCCGCCGGACCTAGGCAAC
>DAITAE010000098.1:0-2379 GCA_036824445.1 Streptosporangiaceae bacterium
GCGAAGGTGAGGACCGGCCCGAGCATGCGCTGCGGGCCGAGTTCTGCGTGCGGGTCACCGGCGAGGTGCGGCTGCGGCCGCCCGGCAACGAGAACCCGGAACTGCCCACCGGCGAGGTGGAAGTGGTCGCGGGCGGGCCGGGCGGGCCAGGCGGGCTGGAGGTGCTGTCCGAGGCGGCCCCGCTGCCGTTCCCGGTCGAAGGGGGCGGGGAGCTGAGCGAGGATGTCCGGCTGCGTTTCCGTTACCTGGACATCCGGCGCGCGGAGACGGCCGCGGCCCTGCGCATCCGGTCCGCGGCGACCTACCTGGCCAGCGAGGTGCTCCACGCGCATGGCTTCGTCTACGTGGAGACCCCGTACCTGACCCGCTCCACCCCGGAGGGTGCGCGCGACTTCGTGGTCCCGGTGCGGCTGCAGCCGGGCAACTGGTACGCGCTGCCGCAGTCCCCCCAGCTGTTCAAGCAGCTGCTCATGGTCGGCGGGCTGGAACGCTACTACCAGCTGGCCCGCTGCTTCCGCGACGAAGACTTCCGCGCCGACCGGCAGCCGGAGTTCACCCAGATCGACCTGGAGATGAGCTTCGTCACCCGGGACGACGTGATCCAGGTCGCTGAAGATCTTGTCGGGCGGTTGTGGGCCGAGCTGGCCGGTTACCGGGTGCCCCGCCCGATACCGAGAATGACCTACGCCGAGGCGATGCGCCGGTTCGGGTCGGACAAGCCGGATCTGCGGTTCGGCTGCGAACTGGTGGATCTGACCAGCTACTTCGGGCGGACCTCGTTCCGCGTGTTCCAGGCCCCGCACGTGGGGGCGGTGGTCATGCCCGGCGGCGGCGGGCAATCACGCCGGGAACTGGACGGCTGGCAGGAGTGGGCGCGCGCCCGCGGCGCCCGCGGCCTCGCTTACGTGGTTATCGGCGCCGACGGGTCGGTATCGGAGTCGGGGCCGGTCGCGCGGCACCTGTCGGACACCGAACGGGCGGGGCTTGCCGATGCCGCCGGAGCGACGGCGGGTGACAGCATCTTCTTCGCGGCCGGCACCCCAGGCCAGGCCCGGGAGCTGCTGGGCGCGGCCCGGCTGGAGATCGGCCAGCGCCTGGGCCTGATCGATCCCGGCCAGTGGTCGTTCCTGTGGGTGGTGGACGCCCCCTTGTTCGAGGAAGACGGCGCGGGCGGCTGGACCTCGGTCCACCATCCGTTCACGGCCCCGCTGCCGCAATGGGCGGACAGGTTCGCCGTCGAACCGGGCGACGCCCTGGCCGACGCCTACGACCTGGTGCTCAACGGCACCGAGATCGGCGGCGGATCGCTGCGTATCCACCAGGCGTCCGTACAGCGGCAGGTTTTCGACGTGATCGGGATGAGCCCGGAAGAGGCGCGGTCACAGTTCGGCTTCCTGCTGGACGCCTTCCAGTACGGCCCGCCGCCGCATGGTGGGATCGCGTTCGGCTGGGACCGGCTGCTCATGCTACTGGCCCGCGCCGGCAGCATCCGGGACGTGATCGCTTTCCCCAAGACGGCCTCCGGTCTCGACCCGCTGACCGGCGCGCCAACCCCGATCACGCCGGCCCAGCGCAAGGAGGCGGGCATCGATGCGGTGCCCGGCCCCCCGGCCCCAGCGAGTGATGGCCGGGCGGCGGTTGCCGCACCTGGATGGGCTGACCGCCAGCCGGGATAGTGTCGTTGCGTGGGCAGAACCGGCAGCGGGCAGGCGGGCAGCCTCTTCGACGAGGCTGCCGAGGAAGCCGCGCGCGCTGCCGCCCCGCTGGCCGTGCGGATGCGCCCGCACAGCCTGGACGAGGTGATCGGCCAGCGGCACCTGACCGGCCCCGGAACCCCGTTTCGCAAACTGATCGATCATGACGCGGCGATGTCGCTGCTGCTGTGGGGACCGCCTGGGACCGGCAAGACCACCCTCGCCCATGTCGTGAGCGAGGTGACCAGGCGGCGTTTCACGCAGCTGTCGGCGGTCACGGCCGGGGTGAAGGACGTGCGGGCGGCCATCGACGCGGCCCGAAGGGAACTGGGCCTGACCGGTACCCAGACCATCCTGTTCATCGACGAGGTGCACCGTTTCAACAAGGCCCAGCAGGATGCCCTGCTGCCCGCGGTCGAGAACCGCTGGGTATCGTTCATCGGCGCAACCACCGAGAACCCGTTCTTCTCCGTGGTCGGCCCGCTGCTGTCCCGGTCGCTGCTGCTCACCCTCGAGCCGCTCGGCGATGACGACATACGCGAGGTGATCGGCCGGGCGCTCACCGACGAGCGCGGGTTTGGTGACCGCTACACCCTGGCACCCGACGCCGCCGACCACCTTGTCCTGCTGGCCGGCGGGGACGCCCGCCGGGCGCTGACGTACCTGGAGTCGGCCGCGCTCGGCC
>DAITAE010000098.1:2479-10923 GCA_036824445.1 Streptosporangiaceae bacterium
GCCCTGCAGGCGGCGGTCGCGGCCGCCCAGGCGGTCGAGTTCGTCGGCCTGCCCGAGGCCAGGATCAACCTCGCGCAGGCCACCATCCACCTGTCGCTGGCGCCCAAGTCCAACGCGGTGATCAAGGCGATCAGCGCGGCCGCGGGGGACGTGCGGGCAGGGCTGGCCGGCCCGGTCCCCTCCCACCTGCGCGACGCGAGCTATCCCGGGGCGGCGCGCCTCGGCCACGGCCGGGGGTACGAGTACCCGCACGACTCCGCCGAGGGGATCGTCGCGCAGCAGTACGCCCCCGATGCCGTGGCCGGCCGCGAGTATTACCAGCCAACCCAGCACGGGGCCGAGGCGCGCTACGCGGAGCGGGCCGAGCGGATCAGGGCGATCCTCGCGCGCGCCCGCGAGGAGGACAAGAGCTGACTCAGACCCGGCCGCACGACCGCCGGCCCGCGTGACCCCGTGCGTGTCGTGCCGGAGATGCACCGCAAGGCGGAGCCGGCAGCCTGCTACTGCGGCCTCCTGGCAGCCGGGCACACGGTAGGGTCGGGCAAGGCTCGGTGAACAGCCTCCGGAGGAGCGGCCATGCTGAACGCGGTCTGGGTAGCGGTGATCGTCGCCGCGGCATTCTGGGTGGTCGGGGTGTGCGCCGCGGTGTACGTGATGGTCAAGGCCGCCCGGCTCATGTCGCAGACGACGGATGCCGTGACCAGCCTGCGCGAGCGCCAGGACGTGCTCATCGAGCGCGCCAACGCCACCATCGACCGCGCCAGCGAGCAGCTTGTCAGGACCGACGCGATCACCGCCAGCATGGACGAGGTCACCGCCAACATGGCGGAACTGACCGGGCGGGTGACGGCGCTGGCGCCGCTGGCCAGGATGATTGCTGGCAGCGCCGGCTCGCCGCTGGCCAAGGCCGCGGCGCTGGCCTACGGCGTGAACAGGGCACTGTGGATGCGCCGGCCGGGCGGCGGGAGTGGCGGATCACAGCCGCTGGCGGCCAGGGCGAAGATGCTCCCGCGCCCGCGGGAAACGCCCGAAGGGCCGGGTGCGCCGGAACCCGGCGGGCGGCGGCCCGCGCTGAACGGCTGGCGCGACGGGGCGGCGCCATGATCGGTCGGCTGTTCTGGCTCACGGTGGGCGCCGTTCTCGGGGTAGCAGGCTACCGGCGGCTGACCGCCCTCGCGCGCTCGGTCTCGCCTGCGGCGCGGGCCAGGGCGCTCACCCGGTTCACCGCAGACGTGCGCGAGGGCATGCAGATTTATATGGAGCGACAGCCCGGTGACCGACCATCTACCCTCGAAGGCCAGCAGCGGCACGGGGAACTCCCCGGGCCGTCTGCCGGCCGGGCGCGCTAACCGTCGGCCACCAGGCCGCTGGTCTACCGGCCGCAGACGAGCCGGCCACCGAGCAGCGGCCCGCTGACCGGTCGGCCACAGACCAACCAGGCCGCCGGGCGGCCACGCACCAACAGGCCGCGGACCGGCCACAGACCAACAGGCCGCCGACCGGCCGGCCACAGACCACGTGAAGGATGGCAAGTGATGGAGTCGGCAGAGATCGTCCGCCGTTTCCTTGGCTATTTCGAGCAGCGCGGGCACACCGTCGTCCCCTCGGCCAGCCTCATCGCCGACGACCCCACCCTGCTGCTGGTGAACGCGGGCATGCAGCCGTTCAAGCCCTACTTCCTCGGGCAGCAGGCCCCGCCGTTCCGCCGGGCGACCTCCGCGCAGAAGTGTGTCCGCACGCCGGACATCGAAGAGGTGGGCAAGACCACCCGGCACGCGACGTTCTTCCAGATGCTGGGCAACTTCTCGTTCGGCGATTACTTCAAGGAGAAGGCGATCCCGTTCGCCTGGGAACTGCTGACCCGGTCCGAGCGGGACGGCGGGTTCGGCTTCCCGGAGGAACGCCTGTGGGCCACCGTCTACCTCGATGACGACGAGGCCGCGCAGATCTGGCGGGACGTGGTGGGCCTGCCGGAGGGCCGCATCCAGCGCCGCGACCTCAAGGACAACTACTGGCACATGGGTGTCCCCGGCCCGGGTGGCCCCAGCTCGGAGATCTACTACGACCGCGGTCCCGAATACGGGAAAGAGGGCGGCCCGGAGGTGGACGAGGACCGCTATCTGGAGGTCTGGAACCTCGTCTTCATGCAGGAGGTGCTCAGCGCGGTCCGCGCCAAGGACGACTTCGACGTCGCGGGCGAGCTGCCGTCGCGCAACATCGACACCGGGATGGGCCTGGAGCGCATGGCGGTCATCCTGCAAGGCGTCGACAACATCTATGAGGTCGACACCATGTGGAAGGTGCTCGACCGGGCGGCCGAGCTGACCGAGCAGAAATACGGCCGCGACCACCGCGCGGATGTGGCGCTCCGCGTGGTCGCCGACCACGTCCGCACCTCGGTCATGCTGGTGTCCGACGGGGTGCTGCCCTCCAATGAGTCGCGCGGCTACGTGCTGCGCCGCATCCTGCGGCGCAGCGTCCGCAACCTGCGGCTGCTGGCAGGCGGGCAGCGAGGTGGTGCCGGGTCACGCCGGGCCGGTGAGGACGAACGCTATCTGCGCGAGCTCACCGGCACCGCGATCGACGCGCTCGGCGAGCAGTTTCCCGAGCTGCGCCGGGACGCCCCCCGCATCCAGGGCGTGATCGACGCCGAGGAGGCCACCTTTATTGCGACGCTGCGCACCGGGTCGGCGATCTTCGACGCCGCCGTCGGCGAGGTCAAGCGCCGCGGCACCGGCAGCATCACCGGTGAGCAGGCGTTCCAGCTGCACGATACCTATGGCTTCCCCATCGACCTCACCCTGGAGATGGCCGGCGAGCAGGGCCTGACGGTGGACGAGGAGGGCTTCCGGCGGCTGATGGCGGAGCAGCGCCAGCGCGCCAAGCAGGACGCGTTCGAGAAGAAGAGCGGCAACGCCGACATCTCGGTGCTCGCCGCGCTCGTCGACCGGTCCGGCCCGGTGGACTTCACCGGGTACGAGCAGGTGACGGGCGACGCGACGGTCACTGGCCTGCTGGTCGGCGGCGCCTCGGTACCGGCTGCGGGCGCCGGCACCGACGTCGAGGTGGTGCTGGACCGCACGCCGTTCTACGCCGAGGGCGGCGGCCAGCTCGCCGACGCCGGCGTGATCCGGGCCACCGGGTCGGGGGCGGGTGCGGGCGCCGAGGTCGAGGTGCGCGACGTGCAGTCACCGGTGCCCGGGCTGATCGTGCACCGGGGCCGGGTGACGGCCGGTGAGATTCTAGTCGGCAATCCCGTGTACGCGGAGATCGACGTCGAGCGCAGGCGGGCCATCTCCCGGTCGCACACCGCGACCCACCTCGTCCACCGCGCGTTCCGCGGCGCGCTCGGCGAGTCGGCCGCGCAGGCAGGCTCGGAGAACGCGCCGGGACGGCTGCGTTTCGACTTCACGGCCGCCGGCGCGGTGCCTGCCTCAGTGCTGCGGGACGCCGAGGACGAGGTCAACAACGTCCTCGTCGACGACCTCGACGTGCGTGCCTTCGTCACGCCCATTGAGGAGGCCCAGGCGATGGGCGCGATCGCGCTCTTCGGCGAGAAATACGGCGACCACGTCCGGGTGGTCGAAGTCGGCGACTACTCGCGGGAACTGTGCGGCGGAACGCACGTGGCCAGGTCCGGCCAGCTGGGGCTGGTCAAAATCCTCGGCGAGTCGTCGATCGGCTCCGGCGTCCGCAGGGTGGAAGCGCTGGTCGGCACGGACGCGTTCCGGTTCCTCGCGACCGAGAGCGTCCTGGTGAGCCAGCTCTCCGAGCAGCTCAAGGCCCGGCGGGAAGAATTGCCCGAGCGGGTGGCAGCGCTGGTCACGCGCGTGCGCGACGCCGAGCGGGAGCTGGACCGGCTGCGGTCCGCGCAGCTGCTCGGCATGACCGAGGAACTGGTCCGCGGCGCCGAGGACATCGGCGGGGCGGCGTTCGTCGGCCACCAGGTGGCCGACGGCACCACCGCCGACGCCATCCGCAGGCTCGCGCTGGACATTCGGGGGCGGGTGCCCGCCGAGCGACCGGCGGTGGTGATGATCATCGGGGTCCCGGCCGACCGGCCAGCGGTGGTGGTCGCCGTCAACGAGCGTGCCCGCGAGCATGGCCTGAACGCAGGGTCACTGGTACGTGAGGCCACGGGCCGGCTGGGCGGCGGCGGCGGTGGCCGCGACGACGTAGCCCAGGGCGGCGGCGCGCCACTTGGTGACCGTACCGCAGCAGCTATTGGCGATGCCTTTGGTGCAGTTCGGGCTGTTGTGAGAGACATGGTGGGGTCAGTGGGCTAGCGTGAGACCGTGCTGCAGCCATTTCGTGGCGCCAATGAGACCCGTCGTGCCGATGGGTCCCTCCGTGCTGGTGAGAACCACGGTGCACGGAGGTGGTGGTTGAGGTTCGGAACCCGGCTCGCTGTCGACGTCGGATCAGCCCGGATCGGCGTGGCACGGTGCGATCCTGACGGACTGCTCGCCAGCCCGCTCGCCACCATCCCGCGGGGCCCGGGCGACCTGGGCAGCCTGGCCTCGCTCGCTGCTGACGAGGACGCGATCGAAGTCATTGTCGGGCTGCCCACCGGGCTTTCCGGGCGGGAAGGCGCCGCCGCTGCGCAGGCCCGGGTGTTCGCCGAAGCGCTGGCGGCCCGGCTGGCACCGGTGCCGGTGCGCCTGGTAGACGAGCGCTTCACCACCGTCATCGCCCATGACGCGCTGCGCCGGGGCGGGCGCGGCTCGCGGGCGCGGCGCCCGGTGGTGGACCAGGCCGCTGCCGCGCTGATTCTCCAAGGCGCGCTCGACACCGAGCGAACCACCGGCAAGCCCGCCGGCGAGCTGGTCGGATCCGCGGCCGGAGCCGGAGGATGAGCCGCCACGACGGGCGGGAAACAGACGGGGCGCACGGACACGGAGCATGGCTGCCCGGCGGGTACGCGGCCGGGCGGGACGAGGACGGCGGCCGGGGGCGCCACTCGGCCGGGCAGGGGTCCGGTGCACACCAGCGGCCGCGTGGCTCCACGCAGACCTCACCGGACAGCGACAGCCAGACCGGGCCGCCGTGGGAGGACGCCGGGCCGCCGTGGGAGGAGCCAGGCTGGGACGACACCGTCATGCCACAGCCAGGGATCGACCCGGCGGCGCTGGCCGGCAAGCACCCGTCGGACCCGCTGCCCTCGCTGCCCTCGCAGCCGCTGCAGGAGGGCGACTGGCCGGACACTCCGCTAGCGTTCGGCTACGCCGGTCACGAGCCCGGTTATCCCGGCCATGAACCTGGCTACCCCGGCGATGTCGGCCATCCCGAAGGCGGCTACCCCGGCGACGCCGGTCCTGAGCCCGGTTACCCCAGCGATGTCGGCCACGAGCCCGGTTACCCCAGCGATGTCGGCCACGAGCCCCGTTACCCCGGCGATGCCGGCCACGAGCCCGGTTACCCCAGCGATACCGGTCCTGAGCCCCGTTACCCCGGCGATGCCGGCCACGGGCCCGGCTACCCGGGCGCCGGCTACTTCGGCGACGCTGGCCATGAGCCCGGCTACGGCGGCTACCCGGGCCATGAGCCCGGCTACCCCGGCCATGAACCCAGCTACCCCGGCGATTCCGGCCATCCCGAGGGCGGCTACACCGCTCCGGGCGAGGACACCGGCTACGGGTACGCCGAGTATGCCGGCACGGAGTATGACCAGGGCAGCTACCCGGAGGCTGACTATCGCGCCGGTTACGAGACGGGTCCCGGACTCCCCATGGCGAGCGGCGACTTCCCGGCGAACACCGGCGGCTTCGCCGGCCCCGGCTATGCTCCCCCGCCGCACGGCGCCGACCCGTTTACGCCGGACGCCGGCCGGTACCCCGGCGCGGGTGACTACCCGGCCGAGGACGACGATGAGTACCTGGAGTACGGCGAGCATACCGCCGGCCCTCATGACCCGGCTCGCGATCATGGTTATCCTGACCGCGGGGGCTGGTACGGGAACGTGGACGAGCAACAGGGCTGGCCAGGAGACGCCGAGGACGGCTTCCTGCCGGGCATGAGCACCGGCACCGAGGACAGCGTGGGCCACCCGGGTGACAGCCGCGGGCCCGGCCGCGGCAGGCCGCCCGGCGACACGGGCCCCGGCAAGCAGGGCACCGGCAAGACGAGACCCGGCAAAGCGGGCACCGGCAAGGCAGAGGGCGGCAAGCGCAAGAGCCGCATGCGCCGGCTGGCGCCGTGGCTGGCCCTGAGCGTGTTCCTCGCCCTGCTGATCGGGGCCGGCGGCGGCTACCTGTACGTGTACCGCACCTACCTTCACCCGCCCGACTTCTCCGGCCCGGGCACCAGCACCATGGTCGTGCGCATCTTCCCTGGCGATTCCGCCAGCGCTGTTGGCCAGCGCCTGCAGAAAGCCGGTGTGATCGCCAGTGCCCGCGCGTTCTCCAACGCCGCCAAGGCGAGCGGCCAGGGCACGGCGCTGGAACCTGGCTACTACAGGGTGCGCCGGCACATGAACGCGGCGCTGGCTTTCGCCCTGCTGCTCAAGCCGTCGGCACGGGTACAGACGAAGATCACCATCCCCGAGGGCCGGCGGCTGTCCCAGATCATCGCGACCCTGGGCCGTGATACCGGCAACCTGCAGGGATACCGGCAGGCCATCAAGGACGTCAAGGCGCTCGACCTGCCATCCTTCGCGCACGGCAATCCTGAGGGATACCTGTTCCCGGCGACCTACAACGTGCAGCCCAACACACCGCCGATCAAGGTGCTGCAGGAGATGGTCACCCAGTTCGGCAAGGAGGCGGCCGACATCGGCCTGCCCGCCGCCGCCGCCCACGCGGAACTCACCCAGGCCCAGGTCATCACCGTCGCGAGCCTGATCCAGGCCGAGGGCGGGCGGACGTCCGACTACCCGAAGATCGCCCGGGTGATCTACAACCGGCTGAACACCAGCCCGCAGATCCCGCTCCAGCTCGACAGCACCGTGATGTACGCGCTGCACAGGTACGGCATCATCGCCACCGCCCAGCAGATCAAGGTGAAGTCGCCCTACAACACCTACCGCCGCACCGGCCTGCCGCCCGGCCCGATCGACAGCCCAGGGAACGCCGCCATCAAGGCCGCGCTGCATCCGGCGCACGGACCCTGGATGTACTTCGTCACGGTGAATCCCAAGACCGGCCTGACCAAGTTCACCAGCAGCTTCGCCCAGTTCCAGAAGTTCCGGGCCGAGCTGGCGGCGAACATCGCCAAGGGGAAATAGCTGAAAGCCGCCGTCCTCGGCTCACCGATCGCGCATTCCCTCTCACCGGCCCTGCACCGGGCCGCCTACCGGGCGCTCGGCCTCTCCGGCTGGACCTACCAGGCCATCGAGTGTGACGAGGCGGGCCTGCCCGGGCTGCTCGCCGACTGTGGCCCCGACTGGGCCGGCCTGTCGCTGACCATGCCGCTCAAGCGCGCCGTGCTGCCGCTGCTTGACCGCATCGAGCCGCTGGCCGCCGAGGTCGGCGCGGCCAACACGGTGGTGCTGCGCGGCGGTCGGCGGCACGGCCACAACACCGACGTTCCCGGGCTGATCGCCGCCCTGGCCGAGCGGGGTGTGACCGGCACGTCCCTCCTGCCCGGCGCCGCGGTGCTCATCCTCGGCGCGGGCGCGACCGCCCGTTCCGCGCTGGCTGCCGCGCGGGCGTTTGGCGTCGGCGAGGTGAGCGTGGCGGCCCGCGACCCCGCGCGGGCCGGCGACCTGCTGGCCGCCTCGGACCGGCTGGGCGTCAAGGTCGCGCTCAGCGACTTCGGCGCGCCCCCAGGCGATTCCCCGGATCTGCTGATCTCCACGGTTCCCGCCGGGGCCGCGGAGCAGTATGCGCAACGCATAGCCGGGCGTGCTCTGCTGCCACGATGCCTGCTTGACATCGTCTATCACCCCTGGCCCACCCCGCTGGCGGTCGCCGCCCGGCAGGCCGGAGCCGCCGTAGCGGACGGCTTCGACCTACTGCTGCACCAGGCGGTCGGCCAGGTCGAGCTCATGACCGGGAGGTCGGCTCCGCTCGAAGCCATGCGAACGGCTGGTCTCGCGGCACTTCAAGCACGTGGGTGAGCGGCGGTAGCCGGGTGCGCCGTCCCGGCAGACAGAAACGCCGGGACAGCACACCCCACTGCCGCCGTGTCGTGGCTGCGGTCCGCGGCCGCACAGGTATCGCGTCGTGGCTGAGGACCGGCTCCAACTGGGCGGCTATCGACAGGACCGCATCACGACGCCCCCGCGCAGCGGTGTCGGGCGAGGGAGGCACCTAGGAATACCGGCAGGCAGGAGATTGCTGTTAGTCTTGGCTGACGACCAGCCCGGCACCTGCCGGTGCTGGACGTGCAAGCGGAGGACCACCTCCCACCTGGCCGGCTCCTGGCCGGCGGGTAGGCCTGACGAGACGGGCCGGCACGCGCGGGGCGCGTGCGGCGGGCTTGTCACGTCGACGGCGGTTAGGTGG
>DAITAE010000618.1:0-2874 GCA_036824445.1 Streptosporangiaceae bacterium
AGGATGGCGGCGAACACCCCCTGGTGCAGGTGACCGGCGGGGAAGCGGCGGCCATCGGGGAGCACAACCGTTACCGTCTTCGCCAGCGGGCGCAGCGCCCGCACGACCACGCCGCCAGGGCCGGGGTGGGCGCCGAGCACGGCATGCGGATCGTGGCTGACGCCCGTCACGATCGCGTCGATCGCGGCCCGGAGGCCGGCGCCGGGTGCGGGGAGGGCGGGGGGTGGCTGGCTGCCGGGCTCGTCAGCGTGCGCGGGGACGTCAGCGTTCGCGGAGCCACCGGCCCGCGCGGGCGCGTCGGCGTTGCTGTGCCCGTCCGGCGGGCCGGCCCGGTCACGCATCGGCGATGGAGTCCAGCGGGATGGACAGCCATGATGGCCGGTGCCTAGCCTCGTACAACACCTCATACACCGCCTTGTCGAGGGTCAGTGCACGCAGCAGAACGGCGTGCTTGCCGGGGTCGGTGCCGCCTGCCTGTGCGTAGCCGGCGCAGAACGCGGCCTGGTTGCGGCATATCCAGTCGCGGGCGGCCGCGCGGACGCGCTCGGGATCAGCGTGGCCGGGCAGCTGGTGCCGCGCGGCGTAGTCGAGCGAGCGCAGCATGCCTGCCACGTCACGCAGCGCCGGTGACCGGGCCCGCCGCTGGGCGAGCGGCACCGCGGGCTCGCCCTCGAAGTCCAGCAGCACCCACCCGGCCTGGGTGCGTATCGCCTGCCCGAGGTGGTAGTCACCGTGGATCCGCTGGACCGTCAGCGGCTCGTCGAGGGCGGCCAGCTCGGCGAAGGCCGCGCCGACCAGGCGCGCGTGCCGGGCTAGCTCGGGCACCGCGGCGACCGCCGCGTCCAGGCGGCCCTGCATCTGCACGGCGAGATCGCGGTAAGCGCCGGGCGGGAGCTCCTCCGTGCCGAACGCCTCTGCCAGCGCGCGGTGAACCTCGGCGGTGGCCTCGCCGAGCCGCTCCGCCTCGGCCGCGAAGTCGCCGCCGGCCTCGGCCGCGCAGGTGGCATCGCTGGCGTAGAGATCGCGCACGCTGGTCGCTGCCAGCAGCCAGCCGTCCGTCGCCGACCGCAGGTAGGCGGAGAGGATGGCCAGGATGGTGGGCATCCCGTCCAGGGTGGTCTGGACCCAGCCCAGCGGCGGCGCCACGTGCGGGGAGCCGGCCCGGTGCAGGGCGCGCGGGATCTCCAGGTCAGGATTGGGGCCCGGGTGCGGCCGCCGGAACACCTTGAGGATGGCCTCCTCACCGAACAGCATGCTGGTGTTGCTCTGCTCGGTCGTCAGCACCAGGCTGTCGAGCCCGGTGTCGATGGCGGCATCCGGCTCGGCGGCGAAGCTCAGCGGCCCGATCGTCTCCTGGCCCACCATCGCCCGCAGCAGCCGCCGGGTCAGCGGCGGGTCGTGCAGGGCGTCGTAGGCCGTCCATGCCTGGCCGGCCGGGGCCGGCGTTCCGGCCGGTCCGATCACCGCGTGCTCGAGCCGGCCCGGGATCGCCGTCCGCAGGCCGGCCAGCAGCTGGTAGCGGTCGGTGCCGCCGGCCTGGGAGACGGCGACGATCAGGTGCCGCATGCCGGGATCGCCGTCCACGAGCACCGTGTCGGCGACGATCGCGAGGCGGTCGATCGGAGCGCCCTTGCCCGCGAACCAGCGCTGCCCGGGCAGCCAGCCCGTCAGCGCTTCCTCGAATGTCATGTGGGATCTACCCTGTCGATCCGGCCGTCAGTGCCCCGCGTGGAACCCTCTTGCCCAGGGCTGGCGGTCTCACTCTCCCGGGCCACCCCGGGTGGACGGCCCGCTGGACGATGGCCCTGCTCACCACGGGACGTCCCCCCGCGACTCTGGCAGCTGGAACCAGTAGAAACCGTGGCCGGGCAGGGTGAGCAGATAGGGCAGCTCCCCGATCGGCGGGAAGGTAACCCCGCCCATGCATTCGACCGGGGTGATCCCCTTGAACCGCCGCAGGTCCAGCTCGACTGGCTGCGGGAAACGGGACAGGTTGTTGACGCACAGGATCCGGTCGCCCTGGTCCGTCACGTCGGGGCCGCCGGTCTCCGGGTGCTCGCGGACGAACGCGAGCACGCTGGGGTTGGAGGAGTTCAGCTCCTCGTACCCGCCAAGCCCGAACACGAGGTGGCGTTTGCGGATCTCGATCATGCGCTTGGTCCAATGCAACAGCGAGCCGGGATTGCGCTGCTGGGCCTCCACGTTGATGACCTGGTACCCGTAGATCGGGTCGGTGAGGGTCTGCAGGTACAGCCGCTGCGGGTCGCAGGTGGAGAAGCCGCCGTTGCGGTCCGGAGTCCACTGCATCGGTGTCCTGACCCCGTCCCGGTCACCGGCCCAGATGTTGTCGCCCATCCCGATCTCGTCGCCGTAGTACAGCACCGGTGAGCCGGGCAGCGAGAGCAGCAGGGCGGTGAACAGCTCCAGCTGGTTGCGGTCGTTGTCGAGCAGCGGGGCGAGCCGGCGCCGGATCCCGATGTTCGCCTTCATCCGCGGGTCCTTGGCGTACTCGGTGTACATGTAGTCGCGCTCGTCGTCGGTGACCATCTCCAGCGTGAGCTCGTCGTGGTTGCGCAGGAAGATGCCCCACTGGCAGGACGAGGGGATCGGCGGGGTCTGGGCGAGAATCTCGGAGATGGGGTAGCGCTGCTCGCGCCGCACCGCCATGAAGATGCGCGGCATCAGCGGGAAGTGGAAGGCCATGTGGCACTCGTCCCCGCCGGTGCCCGGCTCGCCGAAGTACTCCACCACGTCCGCGGGCCACTGGTTCGCCTCCGCCAGCAGCACACGGTCCGGGTACAGCCGGTCGATCTCGGCGCGGACCCGCTTGAGGTACTCGTGGGTCTCCTTGAGGTTCTCGCAGTTGGTGCCCTC
>DAITAE010000099.1:0-10876 GCA_036824445.1 Streptosporangiaceae bacterium
GGCTGGCCGCCGGGTGGATCCGCTGCAGCAGGGCCTCGAAGTCGAGCCTGCGGCCGTCGGATCCCGGGACCACGATCTCCCCATCGATCACGCACCGGCGCGGGAACTGCTCGGTGACCGCGGCCACGAGTTCGGGGAAGTAGCGGGTCATCGGCCGCTCATTGCGGCTGCCGAGCTCCACCTCGCCGCGGTCGGCGAAGACGATGGAGCGGAATCCGTCCCACTTCGGCTCGTAGCTGTACGGGCCGTCGGGAAGCTGCTTGACCGGCTTGGCCAGCATCGGCGAGACGGGCGGGTTAACCGGAAGGTGCATCCCTCCATCTTCCACGTTGGCCATCCCGTGGTTACATGCTGGTCGGAAGATCACGCCTGATCCCGCTGGAGCACGCCGTGTCCCTGCACCGGAAAGTCGATCAGCCGGGCCAGCCCGATGTGGACATCAGCCGTGACCTGGCTGACGTGTTCCTGGCCGACCTGCGGCGCCACTGCCGGGCGCTGGCGGCGCATCCGCAGGCGCATACGCCGCTCGCGCCGGAGCCGTTCCAGCAGGGATTCGCGCACTGATCGGGCGCCGCCCCCGCGGCCGGGCGTGCCAGGCACCGGTCAGGCACAACACGATGACCGCCGCCAGCGCCGCCAGCCTGATCACCGGCACCACCAGGCGCTGCTCCACGGGCAGGAACCCGCCGAACACGGCGGGCAGCGGGCCGGGCATGCCCGGCAGGGAGTACAGGGTGCCAGCGGCCAGGCGGGCCAGGACCGGCCAGTCCAGGCGGGATGCCGGGAACACGGCGAGCAGGCAGAACACCATCGCGTCGTACCAGGGCCGCTGGTAGGGCCACACGAGCAGCCAGGCCAGGCTCAGCGCGAGGGCCGGACGGACCGCGGGCCAGCCCGCCGCGCCGTCCGGCAGCCGCCGCAGCAGCAGCCACCCGACCGCCACCAGCAGCGGCACGACCAGCAGGATGAGGTCGGGCGGCCGGGCCAGTCCGAACGGGCGCGAGAACAGCTGGTAGAGGTTGTCACTGGTGGCGCCGGCGTCCCGGTAGAGGAGCACGGTGATCGCGGGCGGACCGAACCACAGATACGACGGCACAAGCACGGCCAGCGCCCCGGCCGCCGCCGCGAGCACGGTGCGCACGGACCTTCGGGCGGCCCACGCGATCCCGAGGCCGAACAGGACGAAAGTGACCTTGATGTCGGCCGCCATGCCCACCAGGACGCCGGCCACCAGGCCGGGCAGCATGCCGGGGTTCCTGGCCGGCACTCCCCCGCCCGCCAGCCACGGGCTGACCAGCGCAAGGGCCAGGAACGCCACGGCCGCCGCGACCGCGTCCACGTGCCCGGCGGCGACCAGCCCCCACAGCAGCAGCGGGTTGAGCGACCAGAGCAGGTGCGCCCGGGTGCGGCCCACCGGATCGGCACGCAGCAGCCGGTCGAGCGCCAGCACCACCAGGGCGAAGGCCAGCGCGTTCCAGGCCTTCAGCCAGAACGTGATCCTCGCGGCCGAGGTCCCGCCGAGAATGGCCGCCGTGCCCTGCTCGATCGTCGCCAGCGGCCCGTAGAGCGAATGCTTGCTCTCCCAGGGGACGGGGGCGGCGGCGCCGACGGGATCACCGCTCAGCCGGAGCTGCTGGGGGGTCATGACGTAGGGGTCGTGGCCGATCGCCACCATCCGCCCGTAAGCGGCGTAGTCGAGGGTGTCGGTGGACCCGGCGGGCGGGAGCACCGCCAGCACCGCGGTGACGGCCAGCGCCGCCACCACCAGCATCCGGCCCGGCGCCCGGGCCCCCCGCCGGACCGCCAGCAGGCCGGCCACCACCCCGCCGGTACCGGCGGCCGCCGCCGCCCACAGCGCGACCGTCACCAGCGGTGCGGGGGCATGCAGGGCAAACCACCACGGCGGTCCCGCCCCCGCCCTGGGCACGTGCACGACGGCCTTGCTCGGGCCGGCCGCCGAGACCACGATCATGATCAGCAGTGACGAGCCGATGCCGGCCAGGGCCAGCCGGCTGAGGACTCTGGCCCCGGCGCCGGCCGACGGCCTGCCCGCCCCGGGGAATACCTGGGGGACAGCTGTGGTCACAGCATGTTCGCTGATGGGGCACGCTCCGGCATGGCTCGATCACCGACGGGACAGATCAACCCCCCCGGACAGCCGTCAGTAGGGCCTGCGGCGAGGATCACCACCGGAGGGCTGGCTCATGATCGGGAACGTCCCACCCACGGGGCTGAGTTCCGCCTGGCGCCTGCTGCCGCGCAAAGACTCCGGCAGAAATGAGTCATGAATCCGCATGGCGCTCGGTTGAGCCACGCGGGGCCCAAAGAATAGGCCGCGGCGGGCAAAGAGACCGCCATTGCACCGGCCGACGCCAAAGGAACAAACAACGGCTGGGGCGCGAAAGGATCACACGCCGGTAACAAGAAGGGCTGTGGCGGCCTCAGGCGTGCCTGCGGAGCCTCTCCAGGGCCTCGGCCAGGATGGCGGCCCCGTCCGAGTCGCTGCGCCGCTCCTTCACATAGGCCAGATGGGTCTTGTAAGGCTCGCTGCGCGGCGGCCCGGGCGGGTTCGCCTGGTCGCGCCCGGCCGGGAACCCGCACCGTGGGCAGTCCCAGGTTTCCGGCACGGCGGCATCACTCGCGAAGCTCGGCCGGGTTTCATGATTGTTGGAGCACCAGAACGAGACCCGCACCCGCGGTGCCGACTCGCCACGTTCCGCCTCGCCCATGGGACCCGCTCCGACACGGCTTCCCCGGATGGCGTTGCCACTACTCACAGACCACCCCTTGCCCTCTCCGCTGCCCTGTGGCCCTTCAGTGATTCAGCAACACGTTGAGGCCGACGATGCAGAGGAACCAGACGACCCCGGTGAAAATGGTGAGCCGGTCCAGATTCCGCTCCACGACGGACGATGAGCCGAGCGAGGAGCTCACGCCACCGCCGAACAGGTCCGACAAGCCACCGCCCTTACCTTTGTGCAGCAGCACGAGCACCACCATGAGCAGGCTGGTGATGATGAGGACGACAGAAATTCCGATAACCACTGCCGATGCTCGTCCTTCCGGGTGCTTTTGATGCTACGGCACTGCGGGCGTTCATGACGCGCCGCTATGACTCTCCGGCACGCACGGCCAGTTCCCGGTACCGGCAGATCCGGACGAACTCACCGGCATCGAGGCTGGCCCCTCCGACTAGCGCGCCGTCGATAGCTGGCTGCGCCATGATCGCAGCGATGTTGTCGGCCTTCACCGACCCGCCATACAGGATACGCATATCGAGGGCAACATCGTGCCCGTGAACCGCGGAAACCCGCTCCCGGATCGCCTGGCACGCCTCGTGCGCGTCCTCCGGCTCGGCAACCTCGCCGGTGCCGATCGCCCAGACCGGCTCGTACGCGACGACCAGGCTGGCGACCTGCTGCGCGCTGATGCCGCTGAGCGCGCCGTCGAGCTGGGCCAGCGTATGGGCGACCTGGTCCCCAGCCCGGCGGACGGCCAGATCCTCGCCCACGCACACGATCGGGGTGATCCCCGACCGGAGAGCGGCCACGGCCTTGGCGTTCACGGTCGCGTCGTCCTCGCCGTGGTACTGGCGGCGCTCGGAGTGGCCGACCAGCACGTAGGCGCACCCGAGCTTGGCGAGCATCGGCCCCGACACGTCGCCGGTGTACGCGCCCTTGTCGTGGGGTGAGATGTCCTGCGCCCCATAGCGGATCCGCAGCTTGTCACCGGTGACCAGGGTCTGCACGCTGCGAAGCGCTGTGAACGGCGGCAGCACCGCCACCTCGGTGGCGTCGAAATCCTTGCCGGTCAGGGTGAAGGCCAGCTTCTGGACCAGCGCGATCGCCTCAAGATGGGTGAAGTTCATCTTCCAGTTGCCCGCCATCAGCGGCATCCGGCCACCGCCGCGACTCATTGCGCCTCCAGCGCGGTCAGCCCGGGAAGCTCCGCGCCCTCCAGGTATTCCAGGCTGGCCCCGCCCCCGGTGGAGATGTGCGTGAACGCATCGTCGGGAAAACCCAGCAGCCGGACGGCCGCGGCCGAGTCGCCGCCGCCCACCACGGTCAGGCCGCCCGTGGCGCTGATCGCCTGTGCCACGGTCCGGGTGCCGCCCGCGAAGGCGGGGAACTCGAACACGCCGGGCGGGCCGTTCCAGAAGACGGTCCTGGCATCGGCCAGCTTGCGGGCGAACAACTGCTGGGTCGCCGGCCCGATGTCCAGGCCCATCCGGCCCGGCGGGATGTCGGCGCCGGGGATGAGCTCGGGCTTGGCGTCCGGTGCGAGCCGGTCGGCGGCCAGGTGGTCCACCGGCAGCACGACGTCCACGCCGGACCGGTCCGCCTCGGCCAGCATGGCGGACACCTGCGGGATCTGATCGGTCTCCAGCAGCGAGTCCCCGACCTGGTGGCCCTGGGCCGCGAGGAACGTGTAGGCCATGCCGCCGCCGATCAGCAGCCGGTCGGCGCGGCCAAGGAGGCTGCCGATGACCGCCAGCTTGTCTGACGGCTTGGCGCCTCCCAGCACCACCACGTAGGGCCGCGCCGGGTCGGTGGTGAGCTGGCGCAGCACGGAGATCTCGGCCAGCACCAGCCGCCCGGCCGCGTGCGGGAGCAGCCGTGGCAGGTCGTAGACGCTGGCGTGCTTGCGGTGCAGGGCACCGAACCCGTCGCCGACGTAGGCGTCGGCGAGCTCGGCCAGCCTGCCCGCCAGCACCGCCCGCTCGGCGTCTTCCTTGCTGGTCTCGGCGGGCTCGAACCGCACGTTCTCGAGCAGCGCGACACCGGCGGCGCCCAGCCCGGTGACGGTGGTGGTGGCCGATCCGCCGGCCACGTCGTCGGCGAAGGCGACCTGCCCGCCGAGCAGTTCCGACAGCCTGGCCGCCACCGGCCGCAACGACGGGCCGCCGGCCGCACGGTCCGCGTAATTGCGGCCCCGGGGCCTGCCGAGGTGGGCGCACACGACGACTCGCGCTCCGCGGGCGGTGAGGGCTGTCAGGCTCGGCAGGCTGGCCCGGATCCGGC
Organism: Streptosporangiaceae bacterium; assembly: GCA_036824445.1. GTDB lineage: Bacteria > Actinomycetota > Actinomycetes > Streptosporangiales > Streptosporangiaceae > UBA9676. The sequence goes on from DAITAE010000099.1 coordinate 5,022, forward strand.
GGTCGTCGGTGATCGTGGCGCCGTCGAGCGGCACGTTGAGATCGGTGCGCAGCAGGACCACCCGCCCCGTGACATCGAGGTCGTCGAGCCGCTTCATCAGGGTGCGGATCCCGTTATGCGCCCGGTTCCCGGGACCGGAGTACGGCGGACAGCGGTCATCCAAGCCGCCCGCCGACGAGTGCGGCGACGTCGACCAGCCGGCTCGAGTAGCCCCACTCGTTGTCATACCAGCCGATCACCTTGACCTGGTCGCCGATGGCCATGGTCAGTTCGGAATCGAAGATGCAGGAGTAGGGGGTGCCGACGATGTCGGAGGACACGATCGGATCGCTGGTGTAGTGCAGGTAGCCCTTGAGCGGGCCATCGGCGGCCGCCCGGTATGCCGCGTTCACCTCGTCCACGGACACCTCGCGGCCGACCTGGACCACCAGGTCGGTGACCGAGCCGTCCATGACCGGCACCCGCATCGACATCCCGTCCATCTTGCCCTTGAGCTCGGGCAGCACCAGCGCGGTCGCCCGGGCGGCCCCGGTGGTGGTGGGGATGATGTTCTGCGCGGCGGCGCGGGCCCGCCGCAGGTCCTTGTGGACGAAGTCCAGGATCACCTGGTCGTTGGTGTAGGCGTGGATGGTCGTCATCAGGCCCTTGACGATGCCGAAGCTGTCGAGCAGCACCTTCGCGAGCGGCGCCACGCAGTTGGTGGTGCAGGACGCGTTGGAGATGATGTCGTGCCGGCCGGGGTCGTAGGCGTCGTCGTTGACCCCCATCACGAGGGTGATGTCCTCCCCCTTGGCGGGGGCGGAGATGATGACCTTCTTCGCGCCGGCCGCCAGGTGCTTGCGGGCGTCCTCGCCCTTGGTGAAGTGACCGGTCGATTCGATTACGACGTCTACTCCCAGGTCGCGCCAGGGCAGGGCGGCCGGATCCCGCTCGGCGAGCCAGGTGATGCGCTGGTCCCCGGCCACGATGGCCCCGTCGGCGGTGTGCACGTCGAGGTCGAGGGTGCCGAGCACGGTGTCGTACTTGAGCAGATGCGCGAAGGTGGCCATGTCACCCAGGTCGTTGGCGGCCACGATCTCGATGTCACGCGCTTGCCCACCTGGCCCGGCTGTCTGGGCGGCGTGCACGGCGCGCCAGAAGTTGCGCCCGATCCGGCCGAATCCGTTGATGCCCACGCGGATGGTCACGGCATTGATCTCCTCATGCATAGCTCCGGGCCGAAGGTCACTTCCACCCTATGGCAGCAGCATTTCCGGCGTGAGATGCGCGTCGGTGCCGGGAACGCCTTCCTCCCGCGCGCGCTTGTCCGCCATGGCCAGCAGCCGCCGGATCCGGCCGGCGATCGCGTCCTTGGTCAGCGGCGGGTTCGCCAGCTGGCCAAGCTCCTCGAGGCTTGCCTGCCGGTGCTCGATCCGCAGCCGGCCGGCCACGGTCAGGTGCTCCGGCGCGTCGCTGCCCAGTATCTCCAGCGCCCGTTCCACGCGCGCACCCGCCGCCACGGCGGCCCTCGCGCTGCGGCGCAGGTTGGCGTCGTCGAAATTGGCCAGCCGGTTCGCCGTCGCCCGGACCTCGCGCCGCATCCGCCGTTCCTCCCAGGCGAGGACGCTGTCGTGTGCGCCCAGCCGGGTCAGCAGTGCACTGATCGCGTCCCCGTCCCGCACCACGACCCGGTCAACTCCCCGCACCTCGCGGGCCTTCGCGTGGATCTTCATCCGCCGGGCCGCGCCGACCAGGGCCAGCGCGGCCTCGGGGCCGGGACAGGTGATTTCCAGTGCCATCGACCGGCCGGGCCCGGTCAGGCTGCCGTGGGCCAGGAAGGCACCCCGCCAGGCGGCTTCGCAGTCGCACGTGGTGCCGGCCACCACCTGCCGGGGCAGGCCGCGGACGGGCCGCCCGTGGCTGTCCACCAGCCCGGTCTGCCGGGCCAGGCTTTCCCCATCCTTGCGCACCCGGACCACGTAGCGGTTGCCCTTGCGCAGCCCGCTCGGCGCCAGCACGATCAGTTCCGAGGCATGACCGAACACCTCGGACACGTCCTTGCGCAGCCGGCGGGCGGCGGCACCGGTATCAAGCTCGGCCTCGACCACGATCCGGCCGCCGGCCAGATGCAGGCCCCCGGCGAAGCGCAGCAGCGTGGAAACCTCCGCCTTGCGGCAGCACGGCTTGAGCACAGTAACCCGGCTCAGTTCGTCCTTCACCAGACCGGTCATGGCCATCGGCTCACTCCCCCTCGAAGATCTGCGCGAACGCCCCCGCCAGCTGCCGCGGGTCATGGCGCGGCGAGCCATCCCGCATCGCCAGATCCGCCAGGACCAGCCTGCCGCCGAGCATGCCCGCCGCCTTCTCCAGTTGTGCTGTCGCCCCGCCGGCCGCGCCACGGTCGGCCAGCACCACGTCCACGGTAAGCTCCGGCGCGTGGTCGGCGAGCACTTCCAGGTGGGTATGTGGTGAGAATCCCCCGGTCTCGCCCGCCTGCGGGACCAGGTTGAGCGCCACCAGGCGGCGGGCCCGGGTGGAGATCAGCGCGTCGGCCAGCTCGGGGACGAGCAGGTGGGGCAGAACGCTGGTGAACCAGGAGCCTGGCCCGAGCACGACCCAGTCAGCGTCCAGGATCGCGGCCACGGCCTCGGGACAGGCGGGGGGGTTGGCCGGGCTGAGCGAGATGGACCGGACCCGCCCGGTGGTGGCGGCGCACGCCGCCTGGCCCCGCACGATGCTGAGCTGGCCCGGGCGCGCCGGGTCGGCCCCCTCCACCTCGGCCGCCAGGTCCAGCGGCACCGACGCCATCGGCAGGACCCGGCCGTGCGCCCCGAGGAGCCTGCCGACCCAGTCCAGTCCCTGGACGGTGTCCCCCAGCAGCTCCCACAGCGCGACGATGAGCACGTTGCCGACCGCATGCCCGCCCAGCCCCGAGCCGCGGGTGAACCGGTGCTGCACCACCCGGCTCCAGGTGGTTCCCCAGGCGTCATCCCCGCACAGGGCGGCGAGCGCCATCCGCAGGTCGCCCGGGGGGAGCACCCCGAAGTCGCGGCGGAGCATGCCGCTGGACCCGCCGTCGTCGGCCACCGTGACGATGGCGGTGAGCTGACGGGTCACGCGGCGCAGCGCGGACAGGGAGGCGAACAGCCCGTGGCCGCCGCCGAGCGCGGCCACACGCGGGTTCAGCGGGCGCACGGCAGGAACCACCGGTGCCGGCTCGCCGCGCGCCGTCACAGCTTCCGCCCCGGGCTCATCGTGGCCGCCCGGCACGGGCTGGTGCGCCGTTTCTCCCGGTGTCACTCACGCCCCAGGTCACGGTGCACCACCTGGATACCAAGGCCGGTCTCCTCGAGCCGTTCGGCGATTTGCTCGGCCATCGCCACGCTGCGGTGCTTGCCGCCGGTGCAGCCGATCGCGAGAGTTACGTACTTCTTGCCCTGACGCTCGTAACCGGCCAGGATCACCCGCAGCGCCGCGAGGTAGGCGTCGAGGAAATCGGCGGCGCCGAGCTGGCTCAGCACGTACTCCCTGACCCTTTCGTCCTGCCCCGTCAGCGGGGCGAGCGCCTCGATCCAGCGCGGGTTCGGCAGGAACCGGCAGTCCGCCACCAGGTCGGCGTCCACCGGCAGCCCGTACTTGTAGCCGAACGACACCACGCTGACGCGGGGGCCTTCCGCCGGGCCGCCACCGAAGAAGTCCTGAAGCCTGGCCCGCAGCTCGTGCACGTTGAGCGCCGACGTGTCGAGCACCAGGTCCGCCTCGCCGCGGACGGTCCGCAGCAGCTCCCGCTCGGCTGCGATGCCGTCCACCACCCGGCCGTCCTCCTGCAGCGGGTGCGGGCGGCGCTCGCTGTCGAACCTGCGGACCAGCGTGTCGTCGGTGGCCTCCATGAAGACCACCCGGGGCCTGACCCCGCGCGTAGCGAGCTCGGTGATGGCGGACTGGAGATCGCTGGAGAAGGCGCGGCTGCGCACGTCCATCACGGCGGCGATCCGTGGCAGCGTCCCCTTGGCCCGGCGGGTCAGATTGATCATCGTGGGAAGCAGGCCGGGCGGCAGGTTGTCGATGACGAACCAGTCGAGGTCTTCCAGCGCCTTCGCGGCCGTGCTCCGGCCAGCGCCCGACATCCCGGTGATGATCACGATGTCGGTCACCGGGTCGGCGCCCGGGCCGGATGGCTCGCGCCCCGTCATCTTCTGGTCCATCCCCGCTTTCCCCCGCCCGTCACGGCGTTCCCCCGCCGGTGACCCCGGCGCTGTCCCCATCCGGCCGCAGGGCGGCCAGGACCGCGTCGGCCAGCTGCGGCCCGATGCCGGGCACCTGCGCTAGCTCCGCCGGGGTGGCCGCGGCGATCCGCCGGACCGAGCCGAAATGCCGCAGCAGCGTGGCCCGCCGGGCCGGGCCCAGGCCCGGGACATCGTCGAGCTGGCTGACCGCGAGCGCCTTCGACCGCTTCGCCCGGTGGTAGGTGATGGCGAAGCGGTGCGCCTCGTCCCGCACCCGCTGCAGCAGGTAGAGGCCCTCGCTGGCGCGGGGCAGGATGACCGGTGCGTCCTCGCCGGGCAGCCAGACCTCCTCCAGCCGCTTGGCCAGCCCGCACACCGCGACGTCGTCGATGCCCAGCGCGTCCAGCGCCGAGACCGCGGCGGCCACCTGAGCCGGGCCGCCGTCGATCACGACCAGGTTGGGCGGGTAGGCGAACTTGCGCTGGCGGAACTCCGGATCGCCCGGCCCGGCGGCGGGATCGCCCAGCACGTCAAGCTCGCCTGTGGTCTCACGCTCCTCCAGATACCGGCGGAAGCGGCGGGTGATGACCTCGTGCACCGAGGCGACGTCGCCTTCGCCGCCGGTCCCCCGCACGCTGAACCGGCGGTACTCGCCCTTGCGCGCCAGCCCGTCCTCGAACACCACCATGGCCGCGACCACGTGTGTGCCCTGCAGGTTCGACACGTCGTAGCACTCGATCCGGAGGGGTGCCTGCTCCAGTCCCAGCGCCTCCTGGATCTCGTTGAGGGCCAGGCTGCGGGTGGTGAGGTCGCTCGCCCGGCGGGTCTTGTGCAGGGCCAGAGACTCGGCCGCGTTCCGGGCCACGGTGTCGAGCAGCGCCTTCTTGTCGCCGCGGCGTGGCACCCGCAGCTTCACCCGGCCTCCCCGCCGGGACGCGAGCCACTCCTCCACCGCCGGGGCGGCGTCCGGCAGCACCGGGACGAGTACCTCGCGCGGGACGGTGGGGCCGGTGGCCTCCGGCCGGACCGTGCCCTTCCGGCTGGCCGTCCCGGTGGCGCCGTTCCCCGTGACGCTGCCCTCGCCATACACCTGGCTCAGGAAATGCTCGACGAGCTCGCCGTCGCTGATGTCCTCGACCTTGTCCACCACCCACCCGCGCTGGCCCCGGACCCGCCCGCCGCGGACGTAGAAGACCTGGACGGCGGCCTCGAGCTGATCCTCGGCCAGGGCGATGACGTCACAGTCGGTGCCGTCGGGCAAGACCACCGCCTGCTTTTCCAGCGCCCGCTCCAGGGCCTGGATGTCGTCGCGGAGCCGGGCGGCCCGCTCGAACTCCTCGGCCGTGGCCGCGGCCCGCATCTCGGCCTCCAGCCTGCGGGTGAACCGGGCGGTCTGGCCGGCCATGAAGTCGCAGAACTCCTCCGCCAGCCGGCGGTGGTCGGCCTGGCTGATCCGCTCCACACAGGGCGCCGAGCACTTGCCGATGTAGCCGAGCAGGCATGGCCGGCCGATCTGGCGGGCGCGCTTGAACACCCCGGCCGAGCAGGTCCGCACGGGGAAAACCCGCAGCAGTGTGTCGACGGTCTCCCTGATGGCCCAGGCGTGGGAGTACGGGCCGAAGTAGCGGGTCCCGCGCCGCCGGGCACCCC
>DAITAE010000100.1:0-1563 GCA_036824445.1 Streptosporangiaceae bacterium
TGGATAGATCACCGCCCATGTGGCATATCTGAAAGGACCACACAGAACGGAGTGCCAGGTGGACGTGCTCGGGATCGACATCGGCGGCTCGGGGATCAAGGCCGCGCCGGTAGACGTCACCACCGGCGCTCTCAGCGCGCCGCGGGTCAAGGTGGCCACCCCCCGGCCCGCGCTGCCCGATCCGATCGCGGAGGCCGTCAAGGGACTGGTGGCGGGCTTCGGCTGGACCGGGCCGGCGGGCATCGCCTTCCCCGGGGTCGTGATCGGCGGGGTCACCTATACGGCCGCCAACCTCGACCCGGCCTGGATCGGCCTGGACGCACGGGCGTTGTTCGCCAAGGCCACCGGGCTGACGGTCAGCATGCTCAACGACGCCGACGCGGCTGGGACGGCCGAGATGAAGTTCGGGGCAGCGGCCGGCCAAGACGGGACGGTGCTCCTGCTGACCTTCGGCACCGGGATCGGCAGCGCGCTGTTCACCGACGGCGTGCTGGTGCCGAACACCGAGTTCGGCCACATCGAGATCCACGGCAAGGATGCCGAGGAGCGGGCCTCGGAACGTGCACGCGAACTGCACGACCTCAGCTGGGGCAAATGGGCCGGCCGCGTCGACGACTACCTCACCCACGTGGAGGCGCTGGTCTCGCCCAGCCTGTTCATCATCGGCGGCGGTATCAGCCGGAAGTCGGACAAGTTCCTCCCGCTGCTGACCGGCGTGCGGGCGAAGATCGTGCCGGCCGCGCTGCACAACGACGCAGGCATCGTCGGCGCGGCCATGGCCGCAGCGGCCACCTGACCGCGGCACCCGCCCGCCAGCGGCGGCTACCTGACCGGCTGCCCGGCGGCGCGCAGGGCGTCCTTCACCTCGCCGATGCGCAGCTCGCCGAAGTGGAACACGCTGGCGGCGAGCACGGCATCCGCGCCCGCCGCGACCGCGGGCGGGAAATGGGCGAGCTCGCCGGCCCCGCCGCTGGCGATGACCGGGACCGTGACCGCTGCCCGTATCGCCCGGATCAGCTCGAGGTCGAACCCCGCCTTGGTGCCGTCGGCGTCCATCGAGTTGAGCAGGATCTCGCCCACGCCGAGCCCGACCGCGCGGGCGGCCCACTCGACCGCGTCGATGCCGGTGCCACGCCGGCCGCCGTGGGTGGTCACCTCGAACCCGCTCGGCAGGGCCGGCCCGCCGGCCCGGCGGGCATCGACCGACAGCACCACGCACTGCGAGCCGAACCGGTGGGCCGCCTCCGCGAGCAGCTCTGGCCGGGCGATGGCGGCGGTGTTCAGCGAGACCTTGTCCGCGCCGGCCCGCAGCAGCCGGTCCACGTCGGCGGTGCTGCGCACGCCGCCGCCGACCGTGAGCGGGATGAACACCTGCCCGGCGGTGCGGCCCACCACCTCGTCCATGGTCTTGCGGCCGCTTGACGACGCGGTGATGTCGAGGAACACCAGCTCGTCGGCGCCGTCGGCGTCGTAGGCGGCGGCCAGTTCGACCGGGTCACCGGCATCGCGCAGGGCGCGGAAGTTGACGCCCTTGACCACCCGCCCGGCGTCCACGTCCAGGCA
>DAITAE010000100.1:1663-10862 GCA_036824445.1 Streptosporangiaceae bacterium
CCGTGGGCGCGGCCGTACTCCTCCCAGCGGGAGATGTCGGTGACGAACATCCGGGTGCGCACCACGTCGGCCAGGCCCGCCCCGAGGCGTTCCAGGGCCTCCGCCACGTTGGCGATCGCCTGGGTAGTCTGCGCACCGGCGTCGCCCTCGTGCACGACCTCCCCGCCGGCGACCGAGGTGCAGCCGGCCACGAACACGTAGTCGCCCGCGGCCACCGCCCGGCTGTAGCCGGCCACCGGCTCCCACGGTGTGCCACTGGCGATCCTCCGCGTCACCGGGCCACCGCCTGCAGCGCCTGCTCCAGCGTGAACGCCCCGGCGTACAGCGCCTTGCCCACGATCGCTCCCTCCACCCCGAGCGGTGCCAGCGCCGCGATCGCCCGCAGGTCGTCCAGGCTGGCCACGCCACCACTGGCGATCACCGGCCGGCCGGTGCCCGCGCACACCCGGCGGAGCAGGTCGAGGTTGGGGCCGGTGAGCGTGCCGTCGCGGGTGACGTCGGTAACCACAAAGCGGGAACAGCCGTCGGCGTCGAGCCGGGCGAGCGTCTCGCCGAGGTCTCCCCCCTCGCGCGTCCATCCCCGGGCGGCGAGCCGGGTCCCCCGCACGTCGAGCCCGACCGCGACCTTCTCGCCGCAGGCGGCGATGACGTCCCGGACCCAGTCCGGCCGTTCCAGCGCGGCGGTGCCGATGTTGACGCGGGCGCAGCCGGTGGCCAGCGCCGCGGCGAGGGAGCCGTCGTCGCGGATGCCGCCGGACAGCTCGACCGCGATGTCGAGGCGGCCGACCACGCCGGCGATCAGTTCCGCGTTGGAGCCGCGGCCGAACGCGGCGTCCAGATCGACCAGGTGGATCCACTGCGCCCCGGCCGCCTGCCAGGCCAGCGCGGCCTGCAGCGGGTCACCGTAGCTGGTCTGGCTGCCGGCCGCGCCCTGGACCAGCCGGACCGCCTGGCCGCCGGCCACGTCGACCGCGGGCAGCAAGGTCAGCGTCATCGCAACATCCCCAGCCAGTTGGACAGCAGCGCCGCGCCGGCGTCGCCGGATTTCTCGGGGTGAAACTGGGTCGCGCACAGCGGGCCGTTCTCGACCGCCGCGACGAACGGCTCCCCGTGGGTGGCCCAGGTAACCAGTGGCGGGGTCATGTGCGGGGACGGCGCCAGCGGGAACGCGCGGGCGGCGTAGGAGTGGACGAAGTAGAACCGCTCGCCGGTGATCCCGGCCAGCAACAGCGAACCCGCCGGGGCCTGCACAGTGTTCCAGCCCATGTGCGGCAGCACGGGGGCGGCGAGCCGCTCGACGGTGCCGGGCCACTGCCCGCATCCCTTGGTGTGGGTGCCGTGCTCGACCCCCTCGGCGAACAGCACCTGCATCCCGACGCAGATGCCCAGCACCGGGCGTGACCCGGCCAGCCGCCGGTCGATCAGCTGGTCGCCGCGGATTTCCAGCAGCCCGGTCATGCAGGCGGCGAACGCGCCCACCCCCGGCACCACGAGCCCGTCGGCCGACATCGCCGCGCCGAAGTCTGCGGTCACGGCGGCGTCCGCCCCGGCCCGCATCAGCGCTCTTTCTGCCGAACGGAGGTTCCCGGAACCGTAGTCGAGCACGACGACCCGTGGCCGGCGCCGGCGTGCCGCCGGCCCTTTCCCGGCGGTCAAAGAACGCCCTTCGTGCTGGGCACACCCGCCGCCCTCGGATCCGGTGTCACCGCCGCGCGCAATGCCCGCGCCACCGCCTTGAACTGGGCCTCGACGATGTGGTGCGGATTGCGCCCGGTCACGCTCAGGTGCAGGCAGATGCCCGCGGACGCGGTCAGCGATTCGAAGAAGTGCCGGGTGAGCGTGGTGTCGTAGGTCCCGATGAGCGGGGCGATGCGGTCCGGCTCGGAGTGCACCAGGTAGGGCCGCCCGGACACGTCCACGGCCGCCCGCGCCAGCGTCTCGTCCAGCGGGACCACCGCGTCGCCGAACCGGCTGATGCCGGACTTGTCGCCCAGGGCCGCCCGCAGAGCCTGGCCGAGGGTGATCGCGGTGTCCTCGACGGTGTGGTGCGCGTCGATCTCGGTGTCCCCCTCGGCGGTGACCGCCAGGTCGAGCAGGCCGTGCTTGGCGAGCTGGGCGAGCATGTGGTCGAAGAACGGCACGCCGGTCCTCACCTGGGAGGTGCCGGTGCCGTCGAGGCCGAGCTCGACCACGACGCTGGTTTCCTTGGTCACGCGTTCCACACGGGCTGACCGGCTCGTTTCCTGGCCTTTGGCCGGGGCGGGGCGGCTCATGGGCGGGCCTCCTGGCGTGCGCCGTCCAGCACCGGCAGCAGCGCGCCGCGGAACGCGTCCATCTCGGCGGGCGTCCCGGCGCTCACCCGGAGCCACCCGGGCGGCCCGACCTCGCGGATCAGCACCCCCCGCTCCAGCAGGGCCTGCCAGACCGCGTGAGCGTCGCCGAACTCACCGAACAGGACGAAGTTCGCGTCGGAGTCCGCCACAGTGAGCCCCTGGCCGCGGAGCCAGCTCACCAGGCTGTCACGTTCCGCGCGGAGGGCCTGGACCGTGGCCAGCGGCTCGGCGGCGTGCGCCAGGGCGGCCCGGGCCACCGCCTGAGTGACGGCGGACAGGTGGTAGGGCAGCCGCACCAGCAGCAGCGCCTCGATCACCGCCGGGTCGGCGGCCAGGTAGCCCAGCCGCGCGCCGGCCAGCGCGAACGCCTTCGACATGGTGCGGGTGACCACCAGCCGCGGGTAGCGCGGCAGCAGCGCGAGCGCGGACGGCGTCCCGTCGCGGGCGAACTCCGCGTAGGCCTCGTCCACCACCACCATGCCGGCAGCCGCGTCGCACACGGCCTCGATGACGGCGAGCGGCAGCGCGCCGCCCGTCGGGTTGTTCGGGGAGGCGAGGAAGACCAGGTCCGGCCGGTGGTGATGGATCGCCTGCACCGCGCGGGCGGCGTCAAGACCGAAGTCGCCGTCCCTGGCACCGCTGATCCAGCCGGTGGCCGTCGCCCGGGCGATCAGCGGGTGCATGGCATACGAAGGCTCGAACCCGATCGCGGTGCGGCCGGGGCCGCCGAACGCCTGCAGGACCTGCTGGATGGTCTCGTTGGAGCCGTTGGCGGCCCAGACCTGGCGCCAGCTGAGCCCGTGCCCGAGGTAGGCGGCAAGGTCCGCGCGCAGCGCCACCGCGTCCCGGTCCGGGTACCGGTTCAGCGTGCCGGCGACGCCCGCCACGGCGTCCGCGATGGCGCGGACCAGCTCCGGCGAGGGTGGGTAGGGGTTCTCGTTGGTGTTGAGCCGGACCGGCACGTCCAGCTGCGGTGCCCCGTAGGCGACTCGGCCGGCCAGATCCGCCCGGAGCGGCAGCTGGGCCGCCGGTGATCGCGGACGATTTCCCGCACCATCCGCGGCGGGCCGTCCGTGATCATGCTGATCGCTGGGGACGCGGATCCGGACGGCGGCGGCGTGTGCGGGCAGGTCCTCGGCTGCGCCGAGCGCGTCGATGTGCGCTGCCACCCAGGCCAGGGCGGGTTTGCTGGACTCCACCACGTGGATGCCGCGCAGGAACGACAGCACCGACAGCCCGCCGGTGTGCCGGGCGGTGCCGCCGGTGGGCAGCACGTGATTGGACCCGGCGAGGTAGTCACCCAGCGAGACAGGAGCGTAGGGGCCCACGAACACGGCGCCGGCGTTGCGGACGCGGGCCGCCAGGGCGCGGGCGTCTTCGACCTGAATCTCCAGGTGCTCCGGCGCCCAGGCGTCGGCAACGGCCAGGGCCGCGTCCAGGTCGTCCACGAGCACGCACGCGGACTGTCCCGCCAGGGCCTGGCGTACCCGGTCACGATGCCGGGCGGTGGCCAGCTGGGGGGCCAGCGCCTGCTCGGTGCGCTCCGCGAGGCCGGGATCGGTGGTGATGAGCAGGCACGCGGCCAGTGGGTCATGCTCTGCCTGGGCGATCAGGTCGGCGGCAACGAAGCCCGGGGCCGCCGTGTGGTCGGCGATGATCGCCACCTCGGTCGGGCCGGCCTCCGCGTCGGTGCCGACGGTGCCGAGCAGCAGCCGTTTGGCCGCGGCGACGTAGACGTTGCCCGGGCCGGTGACGACGTCGGCCGGTGCGCAGTCGGCGGTGCCGTACGCGAACATGGCGATCGCCTGCGCGCCGCCGGCCGCGTGCACCTCCTCGATACCCAGCAGGGCGCAGGCCGCGAGCACGGCCGGGGCCGGTAGCCCGCCGTGCCCCGGCTGCGGCGGCGAGGCCACCGCGACCTGGCCGACCCCCGCCACCTGGGCAGGGACGATGTTCATGATCACCGAGGACGGGTAGGTGACCAGCCCGCCGGGCACGTAGACCCCGGCCCGGCCCACCGGTACATAACGCTCGGTGACGGTGGCGCCGGGTGCCACGGTGGTCACGTGATCGGCCGGGCGCTGCGCCTCGTGCACCCGGCGGGTCCGCCGGATCGCCTCCTCCAGCGCGGCCCTGACCCCGGGGTCCAGGGCCGCCAGAGCGTCGGCCATGGCGGTGGCGGCCACCCTGGTGGTAGCGAGGTCCACCCCGTCGAAGCGGAGCGTGTGGTCCCGGACCGCGGCCCCGCCGCGCAGGCGCACGTCCTCGCAGACCGGCCGGACCTGGGCGAGCGCGGCGTCGGTGTCAAGCGCCGCACGTGGCAGCACTCCGGCGAGCTTCTCCCTGCTCAGCGCGTCCGCGGGCTGCCCGCGAAGATCGATCCTGCAAAGCACCCGGCCAGTCTATGGGCCTGCCCGGCCGCGCCATCCGCCTCGCGCACACCGAAGGGCGCGGCCGGCCCGGCAGGACGCTCATCCGGGGCGGGAGCCCAGGGCAGGCTGGCCCGCGGCACCCCGGCGGCGGGTCACGAATGCCTCGAGGCCGCCCGCCACCAGGCCGGCCGCCAGCGGCCAGAATGCGATCGCCCCGGTGGCCCGCAGCGTCAGCGGGTCATGCAGGTGGGCGCCGGCGGGAAGGGTGGCCAGCAGGTGATGGAAGCCGGCGCGCCCGGACTGCTCACCAACCCAGCGCGCGAGATAGCCGGCGGCGACCGCGCCGGCCAGCACGCCGATCATGGGCAGCGGCCCGTACCTGCGCACCCCCAGCAGGTAGCCCAGCGCCCCGGACACTGCCCCTCCGGCCAGCGCTATCAGGCAGAAGGCGTAGTCGGCGACGATGAACGCGCTCGTTTCCGCCTGCACCAGGCTGGCCTCACCATGGCTGACGATCACGAGCAGCGCGCGGGGCGCCACCAGTGACCAGCCATACCCGGCGGCCAGCCCGAGCAGTGCCGTGCCGGCAGCGATCGCAAGCGAGACGCCGATCGCGCGCGGGCTGGCGTCAACCCGCGGCGTCTGGCTGGTGCCCAACGGCCGCGCCAGGCCGACGTCGCCAGGCCGGGTGGCACCGGAGGTCTCGGGCAGCTCAGACATTGTCGCCAGCAGCGTACGCGACCGCGTCTGGCCGCGCACCGGAGCGCGCCGCCGGCCCGGGCCGGCGCGCTTGCTAGCGTGGTCTGACGGCAGCAAGAAACGACCCCACTGGTGAATGGAGCCAGATGATCGAGGTACGCGATCTCACCAAGCGCTATGGGGACAAGCTCGCCGTCGATCACCTGTCCTTCACGGTCGAGCCCAGCCGGGTGACCGGGTTCCTCGGCCCGAACGGTGCGGGCAAATCGACCACGATGCGGCTGATCCTCGGCCTCGACCGGCCCCAGGAGGGGACCGCAACGATTGACGGCAAGCGGTACGACCAGCTGGCGCGCCCGCTGACCGCCGTCGGGGCGCTGCTGGAGGCCAAGGCCATGCACAGCGGCCGCAGTGCCTACAACCACCTGCTGTTTCTGGCTCAGAGCCAGGGCCTGCCCCGTCGCCGCGTGGACGAGGTGCTCGCCCTGGTCGGGCTCACCCCGGTGGCGCACAAGCGGACCGGCGGCTACTCGCTCGGCATGAGCCAGCGGGTCGGGATCGCCGCCGCCATGCTCGGCAATCCCCCGGCGCTGCTGCTGGACGAGCCGGTGAACGGGCTCGACCCGGAGGGGATCCGGTGGGTCAGGAACCTGATGAAACAGCTGGCGGCCGAGGGGCACACCGTCTTCGTGTCCAGCCACCTGATGAACGAGATGGCGATCACCGCCGACCACCTGATCGTGATCGGCAAGGGCAAGCTGATCGCGGACTGCCCCACCCATGAATTCATCGAGCGCAGTTCCGAGCGGTCGGTGCTGGTGCGCTCGCCGCAGGCGGACGCGCTCAGCGGGCTGATCACCGCCGAGGGCGGCGTGGTGACCGCCCAGCGCACCGACGGCGCCGGGCCGGATGGGCTGAGGGTCACCGGCCTGGCCGCGCCCAGGATCGGCGAGATCGCCGCCGCCGGCGGCATTGTCCTGCATGAGCTGACTCCCCAGCTTGCCTCGCTGGAGGAGGCGTTCATGGAACTCACCGCGGACAGCGTCGAGTACGGGGTGCCCGCCACGCCGCAGGCGCCCGGCGCGACGCCGGCGGCCGCCGCGGAACCTGAGCCAAGCGCGGCCAAGGGAGGCGACCGATGACCGCCACCAGCCCGGCGGCGCCCCCGTACCAGGAGCCGGCCGCCCGCCCGGTGCCGGGCCGCGCGGGCTTCGGCAACCTGCTGGCATCCGAGTGGACGAAGATCCGGTCGGTCCGCTCCACCGTCTGGTCCCTGATCCTGCTGGTCGTTCTGACGATCGGGTTCACCGCCCTGTTCACCTGGCTGAGCGTCTATAACTGGGACAAAACCGACCCGGCACAGCGAGCCCAGGTCGCCGCCGACCCGGTCGGAACGATCCTCGGCGCCGGGTTCTACCTTGGGCAGCTCACCATCTGCGTCCTCGGCGTGCTCGTGATCTCGGCCGAGTACACCACGGGGGTGATCCGGGCCTCGCTGATGGCCGTCCCGCGCCGGTACCCCATGTTCGTGGCCAAGGCGGTGGTGTTCGCGGCGCTGGTGTTCGTCATCGGCGAGTGCGTCGCCTTCCTCTCGTTCTTCATCGGCAAGCCGATCCTGGCCAGCCACGTGCCCGTCTCGCTCGGCGACCCCGGGGCCGCCAGGGCCGTCGTCGGCGCCGGGCTCTACCTCACGGTGCTCGCTCTGTTCGCGATGGCCATCGGCGCCCTCATCCGGCACACGGCAGGGGCGATAACCGCCGTGATCGGCTTCGTCCTGGTGCTGGCGCCGCTGGCCCAGCTGATCCCGGGGAAGATCGGCAAGTACGTCCACGCCTACCTCCCGTCCGAGGCGGGCCAGCTGGTCGCGCGGCAGCACCAGCAGGCGGACCAGGTGCTGTCAGCGTGGCAGGGGTTCGGCGTGTTCTGTCTCTGGACCGTCGTGCTGCTCGCGCTGGCCATCTACCTGCTCCAGCGCCGCGACGCCTAGCGCCGCGACCCGGATCAGCCGCCGCGCCGCCTAGGAGACGCAGGCGGGGCCGAGCAGCTGCTTGAGGTCGGCGAGCAGGCCCGGCGAGGGCCTGACCCGGAGCTTGTCGTCGAGCCTGACCACGGTTGTCTGGCGGCCGTTGCACAGCCGCAGGTGCACCTCGGCCAGCCCCGGGTGGCTACGCAGCACCTCGTGAAGACGGTCCACCACCGGCCCCACGCACCGCTGCACCGGCATGGACACCACAAAAGGGCCACTGGCGCCCACAGACAGGTCGGGCGTGCTCACCTCCCGCGCGACCAGCTTGGGCGACTCATCACGGCGGTCCACACGGCCCTTCACGATCACGATCGCGTCGTCGGCGATCAGGGTCGCGCATTCGGCATAGGTGGCCGGGAAGAACAGCACCTCGATCGCGCCTTCGAGATCCTCAAGCGTCGCTGCCGCCCACGGCATGCCCTGCCTGGTCACCTTGCGCTGCACTCCGGACAAGATGCCCCCGATGGTGACCGGCTGGGCATCGCTGCGCTCGCCGTGGGCAGCCCGTTCGGCATCCTCGACGGCGACGCCGAGCGCCTGCGCGACCGAGCAGTCGGTGGCGGCGGACAGGATGTGCCCCATCCCCAGCAGCGGATGATCGGACACGTACAGCCCGAGCATCTCCCGCTCGAACCCGAGCAGGGTGGGCTTGTCCCACTCCCCCTCCGGCACCGGAATCTCGAACGAGGCCTCGATCTCTGCGTCCCCGCCGAACAGCGAGTCCTGCCCCATGGCCTCGTTGCGCTTGACGTCGATCACGGTGTCGATGGCCTGCTCGTGGATGAGCACGAGCCCCTTGCGCGGATGGCCGAGCGAGTCGAACGCCCCGGCCTTGACCAGGGACTCGATGACCCGCTTGTTGCAGACGTTGACCGGGACCTTGCGCAGGAAGTCGCTGAAGCTGGTGAACGCGCCCTTGGCCGAGCGGGCGGCGACGATCGCGTCGACGACGTTGGTGCCCACGTTGCGCACCGCGGCCAGGCCGAACCGGATGTCGCCGCCGACCGGGGTGAAGGTCGCCGCCGAGGCGTTCACGTCCGGGGGCAGCACGGTGATGCCCATCCGGCGGCACTCGTTGAGGTAGAGGGCGCTCTTGTCCTTGTCGCCGGCCACCGAGGTGAGCAGCGCCGCCATGTACTCGGCCGGGTAGTTCGCCTTCAGGTAGGCGGTCCAGTACCCGATCATCGCGTAGCAGGCCGCGTGCGCCCGGTTGAACGCGTAGTCGGAGAACGGGACCAGGACGTCCCAGATCGCCCGGACGGCTGAGTCGGAGTAGCCGTTCGCCTTCATCCCGGCCGCGAACGGCTCGAACTCCCTGTCCAGGACCTCCTTCCTCTTCTTGCCCATCGCCTTGCGCAGCAGGTCGGCCTTGCCGGGGGTGTAGTCGGCCAGCTTCTGCGCGGTCGCCATCACCTGCTCCTGGTAGACGATCAGCCCATAGGTGTCGCCCAGGATCCCGGCCAGCGGCTCGGCCAGCTCCGGGTGGATCGGGGTGACCGGCTTGCGGCCGGCCTTGCGGTCGGCATACTCGTTGTGCGCGTTCGCGCCCATCGGGCCGGGCCGGTACAGCGCGTTGACCGCGACGATGTCCTCGAACCGGTCCGCCCGCATGGAGCGCAGCAGCGCCCGCATCGGCCCACCGTCGAGCTGGAACACCCCTAGCGTGTCGCCGCGGGCCAGCAGCTCGTAGGTCGGCTTGTCGTCCAGCTGGAGGCGCTCCAGCTCGACCTGCTCATCCCGGTTGGCCTTGATCCCGCTGACCGCGTCCT
>DAITAE010000619.1:0-2864 GCA_036824445.1 Streptosporangiaceae bacterium
CAGCAGGCGGCGGCTGGGATCGGCCAGCGTTCGGAAAACGTCGTCCATCGCCTGTCGTCCAAACATGCAGCTATCTGGCTGCATTGCAATAGGCAACCTAACGGCTGCATGTCAACCCTCGAAAGTCGGCGCTCGTTACTCCGCGTCGAGCGGGGCCAGCAGGGCACGCAGCAGATCGGCCAGAGTCTGTCGCGAGCGGGCCGAGATCGGATGCAGGAGCATCCGCTCGCTGGTGAGCAGGTCCGCAAGCGCGGAGTCCACCCGTGCACAGCCCGCGGCGGTGAGCCTGACCAGCACCCCCCGCCGGTCCTGCGGGTCGGGATGCCTGGCGACCAGGGCGGCCTGTTCGAGCCGGTCGATCCGGTTCGTCATGGTGCCCGACGTCACCAGGGTGATGTGCAGCAGCGCCCCCGGGCTGAGCTGGTACGGAGGGCCCTGGCGGCGGAGCGCGGACAGGACGTCGAACTCCCACGGCTCCAGGCCGTGGCTGGCGAACGCGGCCCGGCGCGCCCGGTCCAGGTGCCTCGCCAGCCGGGACACCCGGCTGAGCACCTGCAGCGGCTCGACATCCAGATCGGGCCGTTGCGCCTGCCAGGCGGCGACCAGGTCGTCCACCTCATCGCACAGGGCCTGTCCGGTCACCTGCTTAGTCATGGCGCGCAGCATATCTCTCGATGTCGAGGATTAGCCGATGATGCGGTTGTGTGATGATATCTTGATATCGAGAGAGTGGAGCCGCGATGTGGGATCCAGGCGAATACCAGCGGTTCGCCGGCGAGCGGGGCCGCCCGTTCTTCGACCTGCTCACCAGGGTGGGGGCCAGCGACCCTCGTCTCGTCGTCGACCTGGGTTGCGGCCCGGGGAACCTGACCGCGGCCCTTGCCGACCGGTGGCCCGGGGCGGACGTGGTCGGGGTGGACAACTCTGCTGAGATGATCGGCGCCGCGCGGGCGGCGGTGGGGCAGCGGCCCAGGCTTAGCTTCGCGCTCGCTGACCTGCGGGAGTGGCGCCCCGCCCGGCCGGTCGATGTCCTGGTCTCCAACGCCGTGCTGCAGTGGGTTCCCGGTCACCTGGACGTGGTGCGGTGCTGGCCGGACCTGCTGTCACCGGGAGGATGGCTCGCGATCCAGCTGCCCGGCAACTACGACGAGGCGAGCCACGCGATCCTGCTCGAACTGGTCCGGTCGGCCCGGTGGCGGCCGCTGCTGGGTGGCGTCCGGCTGAACCGCCAGGCCCACGACCCCGCCGAGTATCTGGACCTGCTCGCCCCCGCCGGATGCGAGGTGGACGCGTGGGAGACCACCTACCTGCACGTGCTGCCGGGGGCCGATCCGGTGACCGAGTGGTACCGGGGTACCGGGCTGCGGCCCGTCCTGGCCGCCCTCGATCCGGATCAGGCCGAGGAGTTCGTGGCGGACTACGGCGAGCGGGTTCGCGTTGCCTACCCGCACAAGCCGTACGGGACCGTGCTGCCGTTCCGCCGGGTGTTCGTCGTGGCGCGGCGCACCAGGGCCTGACGGGCACCGGTCGCTACCGGCTGCCGGGCCCCGGCACGACAGGCTGCTTCCTGGCCGCCTTGGCGGAGATGCTCGGCGCCTTTTCCAGCTGTGACAGGCCGTTCCACGCCAGATTGATCAGGTGGGCCGCGACCACTTCCACCTTGGGCTTGCGGGCGTCGAGCCACCACTGCCCGGTCACGGCGACCATCCCCACCAGCATCTGGGCGTACATCGGCGCCAGCTTCGGGTCATAGCCGCGCTCACGGAAGAAATCGCCCAGGATGTACTCGACCTGGCTCGCGATGTCGCTGATCAGGCTGCCGAACGTGCCCGCGCCCGAGGCGGGGTGCGAGTCGCGCACCAGGATGCGAAAACCGTCCGCGTTGACCTCGATGTAGCGCAGCAGCGCGACCGCGGCCGCCTCGAACTTCTCCCGGGTGTGGGCGCCGCCCAGGATGGCGGTCGCGGTGGTGAGCAGCCGCTCGACCTCGCGGTCGACGACGACCGCGTACAGCCCTTCCTTGCCGCCGAAGTGCTCATAGACCACCGGTTTGGAAACCCCCGCCTGCGCGGCGATCTCCTCGATGGACGTGCCCTCGAAGCCGCGCTCGGCGAACAGCTTGCGGCCGATGTCGAGCAGTTGCTCCCGGCGCTCCTTACCGGTCATCCGCTTGCGATGGTTGTGGCTGGCGTCTGGAGGCTTCACAAGTCCATCATGGCGATCAAGCCGCCATCGGGTCATCCCGCCTTGCCGAGCGGCGCCTGGTCATCGCGCCAAGCCGCTTGCCCCGCCTGCCGGTGAGCTTCCCCGACAGCCGGTCCTCGTCCGGCCAGCGCACGTCCCACGCCCAGCCCAGCTTCTCCGCCCACCAGATCGCGCGGGCGCTGATGTCGATCTGCCCTTCCAGCGCGCCGTGGCGGGCACACGTCGGGTCGGAGTGATGCAGGTTGTGCCAGGACTCGCCGAACGACGGGATGGCCAGCCACGCGACGTTCCGCGACTTGTCGCGGACCTCGAAGTCCTCGTTGCCGAAAGTGTGGCAGACCGAGTTGATGGACCAGGTCACGTGGTGCAGCAGGCAGATCCGCACCAGGCTGGCCCAGAAGAACGCGGTGAGCGCGCCGTACCACGACATCGACCACAGGCCGCCGATCAGGGCGGGCCCGAGCAGCGAGATCGCGGCCCAGAGCGCGAAGGTCCCGGAGATCCGGCGGATGGTGCGGTCGGCCAGCAGGTCCGGGCAGAACTTCTCCTGCGAGGTCCGGTTGGGGTTGAACATCCAGCCCATGTGGGCGTAGAGCAGCCCCCTGGTCAGCGCCTTCCAGTCGTTGCCGAACCGCCACGGCGAATGGGGGTCGCCCTCC
>DAITAE010000101.1:0-2185 GCA_036824445.1 Streptosporangiaceae bacterium
AGCGCTCCCAGTCACCGCTGTCACGCCACACCACCCAGTTCTCGACCAGGTCACGAATGGCCAGCCGGTCCGCTGCCGTGCCGCTCATCGGGCCTCCTCGGCTCGAGCTCTGTCAGGGGGGTGATCACGTCCGGCTACGATGATCGCAGCGGGCGCGGGATCGCGTATCCGGTACAAGCCGGCGCCGTTCCCAGCGGACAGCGACGGCGCCGGAGCTCAGATGCGGGTCATTGCGGGCACTGCCAAGGGCCGGATACTCCGGTCCCCCCGCAGCCGGGACACGCGCCCGATCACCGACCGGGCAAAAGAGAGCTTGTTCGGCATTCTTGGCGACCGCATTCCCGGCAGCCGGTTCCTTGACCTCTTCGCGGGGACGGGCGGCGTGGGGATCGAGGCCCTGAGCAGGGGATGCGCGCACGCCACGTTCGTGGAACGCTCGGCCGGCGCGGTGGCGGTTATCCGGCACAACCTCGCCGTGACGCACCTGGCGGCGAGCGCGGAAGTGGTGGCGGCGGACGTGTTCAGGTACCTGCGCGGCGACACCGCACCGTTCGACGTCGTCTTTGTGGCGCCGCCACAGTGGCTGGGCCTGTGGCCGCGGGCGGTCCAGCTCCTTGACCAGCGGCCCGGCTGGCTGGCCCCCAGCGCGGTCGTCGCCGCCCAGCACGATCCGTCCGAAAACACCGACGTACGGCTCCAGCACCTGCGGGTCTCCAGCGAGCGGACGTACGGGCGGGTCCGCTTCACCTTCTTCGCCCGCGGGTTACAGGTCACCGACTCGTGATCTTGACTTGAGTGCACATCTGGCGACGCCAAAGCCATGATCATGCTCGCTGAACGAGCGGCCCGGTAACGCCGGAGCCAGCGGGCCAGGCGTCTGGCCGGGCTGGACTCGCCACGTTCCTGACTGGCAGGATCGGCCGGAGCCGTACGTCTAAACTGACCACCAGCCTGGCCGAGCGACCGGGGTTGCGGAGCCAGGGCCGCTGCCCGCGGGTCACGAGAAGGAGAAAGATTGCGACCCGAGACGATCGCCATCGATGGGCCCGCCGGGAGCGGAAAGAGCACGATAGGCCAGGCCCTGGCTGCCCGGTTGCACTACGCCATGGTGGACACCGGGCTCATCTACCGGCTGGTTGCCAGGGGAGTGCTGGACAGCGCGGTGGACCCCGATGACATGGAGGCGGTGCTCAAGGTCGCTGTCGGCGTGCTGAAGGACGTGCAGGTCGCCAGGACCGGCGCCGGCGGCGTCGTCCAGGTGGACAGCCGGCCGCTGTCGGAACTGCGGCTGCACGCCGACGACATCAGCCGCACCGTGCCTCGCGTTGCCCGCTTCGAGCCGGTACGCGAGGTGGTGAGGCAGATACAGCGACGGGTCATCTCAGAGGGACCGACGATCCTGGCCGGGCGCGACATCGGCACCGTTGTCGCGCCCGAGGCCGAGCTGAAGCTGTACCTCGACGTCAGCCTTCAGGAGCGCGCCGCGAGGAAGCTGTGGGGGCAGAGCGCCGACGAATTCCGGAGCCAGGCCGACGTGGAACTGCAGCTGGCCGACCGGGACCGGATGGACCGTGAGCGCGAGACGTCGCCGATGCGGATCGCGCCGGACGCGGTGGTGATCCGCACCGACAAGATGTCGGTCGACGAGACGGTCGATATCGTTGTCGCCATGTGCGGGCTGGAGTTAATGGATGTGGGCTGACGCTGCGTTCCGGGGAGCGATGCGATGAAGTACCTGCGCGATGCCACCTACGTCGTGGGTGGATACGTAGTGCGCGGCGACAGGGTCCTGTTGCTGTGGCACGGCGGCTTGTCGCGCTGGGTGCCCACCGGCGGCCGGATCGAACTGGCTTCGGGGGAGTACCCCCACGAGGCGCTGATACGGGAGGTACGGGATGAAACCGGCCTCGCGGTCAGCGTGGCCGGCGGAGCGGGGCTCGACGTGAGGGATGATGCGGCGACTCCCTTGCCGATGCCCATTTCCATCCAGGAGATCCGGATCAGCGCGTCGAAGGAGTACCTGGATTTCGTCTATTTCTGCAACGTCCTCGGCGGCGAGCTCTCACTCGACTACCGGGCGGCCCGCGCCTATCACTGGTTCAGCAACGACGACCTCGGGCGGTTCCCGCTGCTGCCGCATGTTCTCGCCTATGCCTCGCGCGCGCTGGACGAGCTTTCGCGCGGC
>DAITAE010000101.1:2285-6366 GCA_036824445.1 Streptosporangiaceae bacterium
TGGGCCGCCCCTGCGGCCGGCGCCCCGGAGTACGGGAGGGAGGCAGCCGGGTCGTAGGCCGGCTGCTGGTAGCCGCGCTCGCCGGGATAGCCGGGGGAATCGGCACCGGGCCGGTCCCGGTATCCCAGCGGGGGCGTGGCGGGGTAGCTAGGCGTCGTGGGGTGACTAGCTGTGCTGGGGTAGCTGGGTGTGGCGGGGTAGCTAGCGCCAGGGGCCGGCTCCACGTAGCTGCCGTACGGGTTCCCCTGCGGAGGCGTGCTCTGCGCGGGTGTGCCCTGCGGGGGTGTGCGCTGCGGGGGTGTGCCCTGCGCTGGCGTGCCCTGCGGGGGTGTGCTCTGCGCGGGCGCGTGCGTCGGCGCACTGTGCCATTCGGCTGGCCGCGGCGCACCAGCCGGCCGGGCCGGCGGCGCGGCCGGTGTGCGGGCATAACCCTGATCGGCGTGGCCGGAAACCTGGTACGTCCCGTTGACCGGGGTCCGGTCGTCGGGCCCGCCGTTGGCCTGGCCGCCGTTTCCGTAGTCACGGCTGGCCCGGCCATTTCCGTAACCAGCAGCGGCATGGCCGTTTCCGTAACCAGCGGCGGCATGGCCGTTTCCGTAACCAGCGGCGGCATGGCCGTTGCCGGGCCCTGCTGGCGGACGGTCGGCGCGCGCGCCCCGGCCGGCGTCGCTGGCGCGCCCGCTCGTCCCGGTTCCGCGGTAGGAGCGGCTGTCCGGCGCGTGCCTGGAGAAAGACGGGCTTGTCAGCGGGTCATCGAATGGTTCGGCCGACCCGGTTCCCAGCCGGGCCAGCATCGCGAGGCTGGGCTCGCCCTCGGGCGGCGTGACAGCGGCGTCGGGCCGGACCGGCAGCGGTGTGCCGTTCCTGTGCCGCGCCGTCCGCGGCTGTTGCCTGGGACGGGCCGGCAGCTGCTCCGTTGCCGCCTCACGCGGCTGGGTAATCGCTTCGCGCCGGGTTGCTGCATCGCGTGGCCGGGCTGCTGCCTCGCGTGGCAGGGCGGTGGTCTGGTGCCGGGCGGCCGCCTCGTGTGGCCGGGTGACCGCCTCGCGCCGGGCCGCAACTTCGCGCGGCTGGGCTGGCGCTTCGCGTGAGGAGGTACGTGCGTCCCGGTCGGCCGGGCCGCGGGTCCGGGCGTGCCCAGCCGTTGACGGCTCGGGCCGGGACGCCACTGACGCCTCGGGCCGGGACGCGGGCGCGGCCGACCTGGGCCGGGCAGCCGCGGGCCTCGACTGTCCGTTCCTGGAGGGTGCGGGCTCGGGCTCGCTCGCTGGCTGCGGGCTGCGGGCCGTCGTGGCCAGCGGCTTGTCGGCAGACAACTGCTCCCAGTACTGCTCGTCGGTGAGCTTGTCCCAGTCCATGCTGGGCCAGTCATCGTCGTCGCGCTTCCGCTGCTGACGCGAGCGTCCCTTGGGGGTGCCCTGTCCCTTAGGTCCCTTGGCCGACCTGCGCCGTGAGTCGGAGCGGTCCTGGCCTGGGCCGGTCTTCGGCGGCGCGGACCTGCCGCGGCCGCGGATTGCGGGCGTTTCCCCGGAGGGGAAATCCGCAGCGGGGAACTCACCAGAGCCCAGGTCCGTGGCGGGGAACTCACCGGAGCCGAAGTCCGCGGCCGGGAACTCACTGGAGCCGAAGTCCGCGGCGGGCAGCTCACCGGAGCCGAAGTCCGCGGCCGGCGGCTCGGGGGAAAGGTCATCGGAGTGGCGCGCCGTGCGATACCGGGCTGTGGGAGCTTCCGCCGCGGCTGTCGCGGCCGCGGGATATCCGCCGGACCGGAAGTCGGCGGTCGGCTGCGGCCGGGAGGGGAATTCACCCGATGGGAAATCCGCGGCGTGCAATGGACCCGAGGGGAAATCGTCGGCCGCCGGGGGTGCTGAGGGATCCGTGTCGTATGGAACGGGAGAGACGCCGTCGTATGGAGCGGAAGGGCCCCCGCGCCGGCTCCGGCCGTTTCCGGCGCGCCGACCGCGGTAATTACCGTCCGATCCGCTCCGCCGTGCCCCGGCGGCAACTGCCCGCCTGGGATCGGTCGGCTGCTCCGCCGGCGCGGTGTCGTAGCGCCCCGGCGGCAGCTGTGGGTAGCCGTAATCTCCGGGCGGGGCGGCCTGGTCGCGCTCCGCGGCCTGATCGCGCTCCGGGTGGCGGTCGCCAGCGTCACGGTAGGGCCGCCCGTCCTGGGCTTCTGGCCGCGGGCGGCCGCTGCGCGCGGGCCGGGTGCGTGCGGGGCGGGCAGCACGGGCGGGCGGCTGCCGCGAGGCGCGCTCGTCCTGCCACTCGGAGTCGTCGGCGCCTGCCCGGCCACGGCCGCGCTCACTAGGTCCGTCCGGCGGTTCCTCGCGGTCGTCACTGCGTCCGAGCCGCACGCTCAGAAAGACGGCAATGAGAATCACGATGATAACGGCCGCGAGGCCGACTACCAGGAGCAGGACCATTACACCACCCAACGATCCATGGCCATCTGGGTAGCGCTAGCTAGGCGCACGCGGCCATCGACGCAGGCCTTCCCCCAGTATCGCTAGCACCTTGGATCATCCAGGGCTGAACTCTTGAACAGTGATTCTGTCGGACCCGTAGGCCCCTGTCATGTGTTTAGGAGATTTTTTACATCGGAGTTTTAACGTAGTGTAACGTACTGATTACGGAGGGACATTGGCGGTGAGCCTGCCACGCGCGATGGCCGCTTGCGCGATGGCGGACCAGGCCAACTTTACGTTGGCACCGGCCTGCAGCCTGAGTCTCGATCCGAGTGCATAAACGGTAAAACGGTAGGTGTGGCTTCGGTCAGCCGGACATGGCGGGTCATATCCCACAGAACCTTTGCTATTTCGGGCTTGCCGTGCTCCCGCCGGAATCTGGCCTGGTTGAATGCTGGTGGTCTGCGGGCCGATATCAAAAACGATCCAATAGATATACGGGGTTATTGGGGCAGCCGAATCGTCCATGACCACCGCCAGCGACTTCGTGTTAGCCGGGGCGTTGGACCAGTGGATTCCGGGATAGGTGCCTGCCCCGTGGCAGGTATAGGCCGAGCCCATCACGCCCTGGGGCGTGACGTCGGGGCTCGTCACCGTGATGTTGTTGGGGACACCCGCCTGGGCGTTCTTCGGGCTGCCGATCAGGCCGCAGCCGCTGAGCAGCACCACCCCGCTGAGCAGGGCAACGCGTCGGGCGGTTGCGCGGCGCACAGATCCAGAACCCCCTCATGGACACGCTAATCAGGCTGCCGGGATGTGCCGAACATGATCTCGTCCCAGGATGGCACCGACGAACGCCGGGGTCGGCCCCCCGCCGCCTTCTTCCTGGCCGGGCGCTCCAGGGCCGGGGCCTGCTCGGCATCGCTGCCCTGCTCCGCGGCGGCCGGCCGCGGGGCCGCGGGCACGCGCACCGGCTCGGCCCCGGGCCTGGATTCCGGCTCGGCAGGCGCCTGGCTGAACCGGCTGCCGATCGGCGTGACCGTGGCCGATCCGGTCCACTGCGGGGCAAGCGCAGGAAGGTCGGCGTCGACCAGGCAGAGACCGGCGGCGGTGTCATTGGCCGGGCTGATGTGCCTGCTCCGCGGGTCGAACACCCACTCGGCGAGCCGGGGGAGTTCTCCGGCGGTGAAGATGAGCGACACCTGCCAGCTGCCGTCGGGGCGCTTGCGCGAGTCCCATTCCGCCTGTTCCATGTCCGCCCCGATGTCGCTGAGGCGCTCGGCCAGTACGTCGCCCAGCCGACGGCCTGGCCCGGAGTCTCGCGTATGGCGGATGCTGGCCCCCTGGGCCTCCTGGGCCCGGTACGCGCGTTCCGCCAGCACCGGTCCCTCGAACCGGCGTACCCGCTCGATGGGCACTCCGGCCGCGTCTGCGATCTCCTCCGCCGTCTCTCCGGCACGGATCCGGTCCTGGATCTCCTTGGGTCGCAAGGGACTCTCCACTTCGATCTCGTACTGAGCGAGCCGCGAGAACTGCCCTCGCGCCACGATCCGCAGCCGGTCATCGATCGGCAGCGAGAAGCGCCCGCTGCGCCCCGGTGCTGTCAGGACGGCATAGCTGCCATCCTCACTCACCGCGACCAGGCGCAGTTCCTGCATCGGCGTCCCTTCTGC
>DAITAE010000101.1:6466-10849 GCA_036824445.1 Streptosporangiaceae bacterium
GTGGAGGGCACCAGCAGCGTCCGCACCAGGAAGGTGTCCATGAGGATGCCGAGCGCCAGCCCGAACGCGACGTCGCGGAACTGCTCGCCGCCCGAGCCGCGGCCCGCCACCACGCCGAAGACCACGAACGTGCCGGCCAGGATCAGCCCGGCCGAGGTCACCGTCGTGCCGGTGACGCTCAGCGCCCGCGAGACGGCTCTCCGTAGCGGCAGCCGCTGTGCCTCCTCCCGGATCCTGGTCATCACCAGGATGTTGTAGTCCTCGCCGAGCGCGAGCAGGAAGATGAACATCAGGAACGGCAGGAAGAACACCAGCCCGCCGCTGTTGCCGATCTCGACGAACAGCAGCACGGCCAGGCCCAGCGCGGCCAGGTAGGACAGCCCGACCGAGGCGATCAGGTAGAGCGGCGCGATCAGGCTCCGCAGGACGAGGGCGAGCAGGATGCCGATGGCCAGGATCGCGATCGGGATCACCCGCACCAGGTCGCGGTTGGAGATGCTGCTGATGTCGTACAGCGCGGGCGCCTCACCCCCGACGCCCGAGTCGGCGGCGCCGATGGACTTGCCCACCTGCGTGGTGGCCGTGCGCACTGCCGGGACCGCGTTCATGGCGGCGGTGCTGCCCGGGTCCCCCGCATGCAGCCCGACCGAGTACTGCACCGTGCGCCCGTCGGGGCTGACGTAGTTCCCGGTCGCCCGGTAGGCCTCGTACGCGGCGAGCGGCACAGCGGAGCCAGCCGGCGGGACGGGAGGCAGGGCGCTGGCCGGGCCGAGCTTGTCGTGCAAGGACGCGTACAGGGCGGGCGGGATCGCCGCCCCGGCCGGATTGAGCGGGCCGGCCACGGTGGTGAACAGCGGGTCCGCCTTCAGCTTCTCGGTGCCGGTGGCGAGCGCCGCCGGATGCTGCCAGACCGGATCGGCGAAACGGAAGATCAGGCTGGTCGGGTTGGCCGACGACTGCGGGAAGTGGCGGGACAGGAGCGCCGTGCCCGCGGCCGAGTCGCTGCCCGCCGGCGGGGTGGTGTCGCCTCCGAAACCGGAAGCCGTATAACCGAGTACCGCGAAGGCGAGCCCGCCGAAGACGACCAGGCCGGTCACCAGGGTTGGCACCGGGTGGCGGACGATCCGGGTGGCGATCCGGCCCCACGTGCCCGGCTTCCCGGTCCCCTGGATGCTCCAGGGCAGCAGCTTGGGCTTGCCGAAGATGCGCTGGAAGACCGTCCGCTTCTGCGCGAGCAGCGAGAGCCGCAACGACAGCAGGGCCGGCAGCAGGGTCAGCCCGGCCACCAGGATCACGCCGATCGCAATGGCGAACGGGATGCCCAGGTCGGAGTAGAAGGGGAAGCTGGCCAGCAGCAGGGTGAGCACCGCGGCGATCACCGTGCCCGCCGAGAAGGTGATGGTCTCGCCGACCCGGGTCACCGAGCGGACGATCGCCTCCCGGGCCGGCTGCCGGGGATGGATGAAGTCCCGGCCGAGCGCGCGGAGCATCTGCCCGAACCCGTCGGTGGCATAGGACTCCTGGCCATGCTGGGTCGCGCGCAGTTCCTCGCGCACCCGGAAGACGAGGAACAGCCCGTAGTCCGTGCCCGCGCCGAGCACCAGCACGATCATCAGGTACTGCGCGAGCGGGGAGACCTGGAGGCCATGCTGCGCCGCCTCGGCGACCAGCGGCCCGGAGATGATGACCGAGAAGACGGCGGGTGCGATGGTGACCAGGGCGAGCGTGAACGACCGGAAGATCAGCACCAGCAGCACGATGATGAACAGGGCGGAGTAGTTCTCCACCTGATTGCCGGTATTGCCCGACGCCTTCTGCTGATCAACCTGGACCGCCACGCTGCCGGCCAGGTGTGCCTGCAGCCCTGCGGGCAGCCCTGCGTGCGCGATCGTGGCCCGCATCGAGTCGACGAGATCGGTGATCTGGTTCTGCCCGCCGCCGGCCTGGCTGGCTAGCACGATCAGCTGCCAGGCGTGCCCGTCCGGGGAGCGGCCGGCGTCGATGACCTTACTGACGCTGGCGACTTTGCCCAGCTGGCCCTTCAGGTTGGTCACGGCCGTCACGTCGGCCTGGGTCAGCGGTGATCCGGACCGCGCGGCGACCACCGGAATCGGCAGCAGGCCCGCGGTGCCGAACGGCGCCGCGAGGTTGGCGGCGTGCTGGCTCGGCGCGCTGTCCGGCAGGAACTTGGTGTTGTTGCTCTGGGTCACGCTGGACAGCGCCGGCAGTAGCGTGGCGGCGGCGATGGCCCCGGCCACCCATATCGCCAGCACCAGCCAGCGGAAGCGGACGCAGAACGACCCGATGCCCCGGAAGATGGTGTCGATGTGCACGTGCCGAACAATACGCGGCCCGGGTGACGGTCTTTGTGCCGCGTCCTGCCGAGGGCGCCGGCCCGTCTATCATCGGTGAGCCATGACCACGGATGAGCGATGACCGGTCCCGGCGCGCCGCTGATCAGCGTCGTGCTCCCGGTGGGAAACGTGGCGGATTTCCTGCCGGCCTGCCTGGACTCGGTGTTTGGCGAGCCGGGCCAGCCAGGCGGCGACCTGGAGGTCATCGCGGTCGATGACGCCTCATCCGACGGGTGCGGCCACATCCTCGACACCAGGGCCGGACGGGACCCGCGCCTTCGGGTGATCCACCTCACCGAGAGCGCCGGGCCTGGGCCCGCCCGGATGCGCGGGCTGGCCGAGGCGGCAGGGACCTACGTCTGGTTCGTGGATCCCGATGACCTGCTGGCCGGCGGCGCGCTGGCTGCGGTCACGGGCAGGCTGGCCAGTTGCCGGCCGGACGTGCTGCTCATCGATTACCTGATCCGGCGCCGTTCCGGCCGCACCGAGCCGAGTCCGGGTGCCGCCCTGCTGGCTGTGCCCCCGGCCGCCGCGGCGACGCTTACGCTGGCGGAGCGGCCGGCCCTGATCAACCGGACCATGACCGCGTGGAGCAAGGTCTTCCGGCGGGAATTCCTCACCGGCCTGCGGGTCTGTTTCCCGCCGGGGATCCACGAGGACGTCCAGGTTTCCTGCGCGGCGCTGCTCAGTGCGGAACGGATCGCGCTGCTGGACCGGGTCTGCTACGTGTACCGGCGCCGGCGTCACTCGTTCCTGGCCACGACCAGCATGGCCCATTTCAGCATCTTCCCGGCCTATGAGGGCGTGTTCGCGCTGATGGACGCGGGCGGCAACCCGGGCGCGCCGGGCGGGCAGGGCGGGCAGGCCGCGCCGGGCGGGCCGCGCCTGCCACGGGTGAGTGCCGCGGTCAGGGCGGCGGTGTTCGGGCGGGCGATCGAGCACTACAGCACCATCCTCGCGAACGGGCTTGTGCCCCGCCGGGGCCGACGGGAGTTCTTCCACCGGATGGCCGCCGACTACCGCCGCTACCGTCCGGCCGGCTACCAGCGCCCGCCGGGGCTGCGCGGGATGAAGTTCGCCGTGATCGAGCGCGGCGCGTATGGCGCGTACCGCATCCTTGGCCCGCTCAACAACGCCCGGGCCGCGATGGCCCGGGCGTGGCCGCCGCGGCGAGCGCAGCCCGCGAGGTAACGGGGCCCAGCCGGCCAGCGTTGCTCTATATAGCCAACACGCTGCTCGAATCCAGGGAGGTCGCGTAGAGTCGCCCGGACCATTAGTTGGGGACAGGAGCGGGAGTAGGAGTTCTTGACGGTATGCGTCACCTGATCGGTTTCATTCTGGCAATAGCCCTGGGCGCCGCGTTGTTCTTCGCTGCGGGCTGGGGCTTCATCCACATGACCAGCCTCACGGCGCATGGGATCAACCTGACCGGCAGGACCGGCCTGATGGCCCTGGCGGCACTGGCCGGCACCGGCCTGTTCCTCGGCATCCTGCTCGCGGTGCGGGCCATCTCCCCGCTGGCGACCGGCCTGCCCGGGCTAGTGCTGCTGGCGTGGAGCGCGCTGCTGGCCGTGAGCGCCCACCGGGCACTCGGGTGGGTCCCGCTGCAGGGTCACTCGTTCGGCGCCGGCTTCCGTGCGCTGCTGGCGGGCGGCACGCTGACGCTGCTGGGCGCGGCGATGATCGTCCCCCTCTTCCTGCCCTCGCGCTGGCGTGGCACCGGCGGCGAGGACGTCGGCGAAGAGGAGGCGGAGGCCCCGGTGACGGAGGCCAGCGGACTGCTGTCCTGAGCGCCGGGCCGCGGCGCGCACCGCGCCGCCGGCATACCGGCGCGGCCATGGTGATCATGAGATCAGTGTCGTGCTGACGACAGCAAGGTCATGATCACGAAGGTCTGAGCGTCTGGCTTCGCGCCGCGTCAGTGCGTGGCCGCGAACTGCTCGCTCTCGGTGGAGCCGGCCAGGGCCACCGTGGAGGCGTCCGGCGCGATCGCGGACGTCACCAGGTCGAAGTAGCCGGTCCCGACCTC